>CANHGF010000256.1 GCA_947460065.1 Comamonadaceae bacterium | reverse complement strand
AGCTGCCCATCATTGGCGTCAACACCTTCCGCAACCCCCACGGCGACGCGACGCCGCAGACGCTGGAACTGGCCCGTTCGACCGATGAGGAAAAGCGCACCCAGCTCGAACGGCTGCATGACTTCCATGCCCGCCACGCGGCGCAGGCGCCCCCCATGCTGCAGCGTCTGAGGCAGGCGGTGATCGACAACGCCAATGTCTTCGACCTGCTGATGGAGGCGGTGCGGGTCTGCTCGCTCGGCCAGATCACCAGCGCCTTGTTTGAGGTGGGCGGGCAGTACCGGCGCAATATGTAAGCCCGCACAGCCGCGCATGACAGCGGCGCATGAAAAAAGCGACCCGGTGGGTCGCTTTTTTGCGCGCCTGCGAGCCGACAGACTGTCGTCGGCGGCGCTAGCAGGCAGGGGCTGGCTTTTCAGCCGCCTTTGTGCGGGCGCTTGCCCGGGTTTTTCTTGCTGCGGCTCCAGGTGCCGCGCTCCTGGCTGCCCTTTTGGCCGCGGTGGTTGGTCAGGGTCATGCCGGGGGCAAGAATGGGTTTGGGCGCGCAGCGGTCGGCTTCAACGCGGATTTTTTTGGCCATGGTAGGTTCTCTGCAATGGGTTGGATGGAAATCGGGAAACCCGTGATTCTAAAGCGCCTGCGCGCGGCGTGTTGCGGCGCTGCTACCAGGGCAGGCGCTCGCCCCGGTAATCCACAAAGCTGCCGGTATCGGCCGCATCCAGCGCTTCGATCACCTGCACGATCTGCCCTGCTGCCACTGCCGGGCTGCGCACGTCGAGCCCGGACTTGCTAAAAGGTGCCGACAGCGGGCTGTCTACCGTGCCGGGATGTAGCGCGAGCACGGTCGCCTGCTTGTTGCGTCGGGCCTGTTCGATGCTGGCGGTCTTGACCAGCTGGTTGAGCGCAGCCTTGGCGGCGCGGTAACCGTACCAGCCGCCCAGGCGGTTGTCTTCGATGCTGCCGACTCGGGCCGAGAGAAACACCGCCTTGCAGGGCCCTTGTCGGGGCAACAGGGGCAAAAAGTGCTTCATCAGCAGCGCTGGCCCTATCGCATTGACCAAAAAGCTGTGCGTCAGATAGCCCGGCTGAAGTTCTTTCAAGGACCGTTCGGGCTGGCCAGCAGGCCCGTGCAAAAAGCCGCTGGCCACCAACAGCAGCCGCAGCGGCGCGTCTGCGCTCTCCCCGGCCGTCCAATGGGCGGCCGCTGCAATGCTGGGCTCGTCCTCAAAATTGATGGCCGGATCGCTGCTGCGGCCCAGGGCCAGTACGCTGGCATAGCGACTTTGCAGCTCGGCCACCAGGGCCTGTCCTATGGCGCCTGTGCCGATGACAAGGGCGCTGGCTTTGGCTTGACTCATGGATTCATCATAGTGCGGCTGTCTGTCCTGAGTCGCCTGTAGGGCATGGTGATGCGTGGCCGGCGGCCCGGGCAGCCTGCGGTTCTTGTTAGCATGGCCCCATGACCGATCTCTCCATACTGCAGACCAGGTTTGAGCAGGCCAAGGCGCAAACCGCTGAGTTCACCGAACGCCCCGACAACGCCACCTTGCTCAAGCTCTATGGGCTCTACAAGCAAGGCAGCTTGGGCGATAACGATCAGCCCAGGCCCGGCTTCTCCGACATCGTGGCCAGGGCCAAATGGGACGCCTGGAATGGCTTGAAGGGCCTGCCACGTGAGCAAGCCATGGACCAGTACATCGCGCTGGTGGGCAGCCTGTCTTAGTCGGATCCGCCGGCTGAGACTTGGGCTCGAGCGCGCTCAGGACACGATGCCGCGCTCGCGCAGGGCGGTGATCTGCTCGCTGTTCAAACCCATCTCGCGCAAGACGGCGTCGGTATCTTGGCCCAGGGCAGGCGCATTGCGTCGGTGACCGCCGGGCGTGCGCGAGAGCTTGGGCACGAAGCCCGGCACGCTGACCGCGCTGCCGTCGTCGAGCGTGACCTGCCCGAGCATGCCGCGTGCGGCATAGTGCGGGTCAGCGGCGATGTCGGCGACGGTGTAGATCTTGCCCGAGGGCACCTGCGCCTGCTCCAGCGCTGTCAACACCTGATCGACGCTCATTGTTGCGGTCCAGGCGCCGATGGCGGCGTCGATTTCTTCGACCCTCTGCACCCGGCCCGCGTTCTTGGCCAGGCCCGGGTCCTGCGCCAGGTCGGGCCGGCCTATGCATTGCATCAGGCGTTTGAAGATGCTGTCGCCATTGCCCGCCACCAGGGCGTAGCCGCCGTCGGCACAGGCATAGGCATTGGTCGGCGCGATGCCCGGCAGCGCGCTGCCGGCCGGCCCGCGCACCGCGCCGAAAGCGCTGTATTCGGGCAGCAGGCTTTCCATGCAGTTGAACACCGCCTCATACAGGGCCACGTCGATCACCTGCCCCTGGCCGCTGCGGTTGCGCTCATGCAGCGCCATCAAGATGCCGATCACCCCGTGCAGCGAGGCCAGGGTGTCGCCGATGCTCACGCCCACCCGCACTGGCACGCGGCCGGGCTCGCCGGTCAGGTGGCGCAGGCCGCTCATGGCCTCGGCCACCACGCCAAAGCCGGGCCGGTCGCGGTAGGGGCCACTTTGCCCGTAGCCGCTGACGCGCAGCATGATCAGCCGCGGGTTCTGGGCCAACAGCACCTCGGGCCCCAGCCCCCAGCCTTCCATGGCACCAGGACGAAAGTTTTCGATCAGCACGTCGGCCTGATTGGCCAGGCGGCGAACGATGTCTTGGGCTTCGGGGGTCTTCAGATCCAGCCCTACCGAGCGCTTATTGCGCGACTGCACCTGCCACCAAACCGATGTGCCGTCTTTCACCAGACGCCACTGGCGCAGCGGATCGCCGCCATCAGGGGGTTCAATCTTGACCACGTCGGCGCCGAAGTCTGACAGTGTCTTGGCCGCAAAGGGCCCGGCAATGAGCTGGCCCAGTTCGATCACTTTGAGCCCACTCAGGGGGCCACCACTATTGCTGGAGGGGATGTTCATGAGCGTGTCTGCCTGGCGATGAGTTCGTCGAGGTTTTTCTGGATTTCGCTTTCGATGCGGTCCTTGAAGGCGCTGAGCAAAAAGCCGAGCTGGGCCTGCAGCCGAAAGCGCTCGCCGGTGACCTCGAGCGTGCCCGATAGACCGGAGCGGGAAAACCGCACTTGGTCGCTGTCGCTGCCGCTGATCAGCTCGCAGCTCAGGTCCAGCTTGTCCTGGGCCTCCTGGACCCATTGCGCGGTCGTCAGGCGCGCCTGCGCCAGGCCCATGGGGTGTTCGCGTTCAATCAGAATTTGTGCCATGTCGTCTACTCGCCGGAAGTGTTGGCGAGCCTGGTGAAAAGTGCCTCATTTTGCCTGGGCGCTGTAGAGCCGAGCCTTATCGCCGGCAACCCGTGTGGCGCCGCGCTGCAACGCAGCGTGGCGCTGCGCTTTGGGCAGCTCGGCCAGGCGCCGAACCTCCTGGTAAAAAGCGGGCCAGTTGCCGGCGCTGTGCCATAGTTGCTCAAAGCCGGGGGTGAGGTCTTCATATTCGGCCAGGGCGCCCAGCTGGGCATTGTTGAGCCCGGCCACCCAGCGGTCGTAGCCTGCGTAGCCGCCCCAGCCGGCCTTGAGCGCCTCGTAGTCACGCACAAAGCCTTGGTGGGCGCTGCTGCGGGCCTGCTGCAAATTCGGACCTTTGGGGTCGCCACCCTGCCCGTGGCTCTGATAGAGGCTGTGCAGTTCTCGCCGCAGTTGCAGGGCCAGGTGGCGCCACTGACGGCGCCGGCCATCGATCAGGGCATGCTCGGCGCGCACCGCATCGCTGGCCTGGGCCAGCCAGGCCTGGCCGCCTAAGCGCTCAACCGAGGTGGCAAAGGATTCATTGAAGGCGGTGTCGCCGGCCACATAAACCACTTGGTGCGCCAGCTCGTGGAAGATCAGCCGTGCCAGCTCGCTCTCCGGATAGGCGGCAAAGGTATTGAGCAAGGGGTCACCGCCGGCCCAGTTGAGCCAGCCCAGGGTGGAGTAGGCGGGCACCGGCATCACCGCGGTCTCCAGGCCCTGGCCGGCCAGGCGCGCAGCTTCCTGCCTGGCCTGTGCTTCATCAAAATAGCCCTTGTAGGTGACGCAGCCAGCCACCGGGAAGCACCACTGCTGCAATTGCAGGGAGTCTGGTGGCGCAGCCACCACGTTCCAGACCGCCGCAGGCCTTCCCAGGTCGGCATAGCTGCGGTAGCTGGCGTTGTCCGGAAGGTGCAGCTCGCGCGAGGCGAACGCGCGTATGCGGGCGATCAGCTGTAGCCGCAGCTTGAGCGCCGGCGGGCTGGCCTCGTCGGCCAGCCAGTGTTCGATCGGCCGGGCCGCCTGCATCAGGCTGAGGTGGCCACTGACCGATTGCCAGTAGTAACCCACGCTGGTGCAGCCAGCGAGCAGCGGCAGCAGCGCGATCAGTCCGCCTTGCAACCAGCGCTTCATGGTCGGTCGGCTTCCACTTCGACCAGGCAGTCATAAAACGTCGGCGCGCGCCCCAGGTCGGTCAAGCGCT
>CANHGF010000255.1 GCA_947460065.1 Comamonadaceae bacterium | reverse complement strand
CTGGCGCAGGCGGTGGCGCTCCATCTCGGGGGTGTCGTCGGCATAACCGAACATGGTCCATTCCATGATCAAGCTGTCGGGCCCATTGGGAATGATGTGGCGCACGCCCAGGGTGTTCATCTCGCGCTGCACGATCAGGTTGGGCCAGATCGTCATCATGGTCACCGACCAGGGCGAGTTGAACTCCTTGATGAACTCCAGAAAACGCTCGTCCTGCAGCCTCAGGCCTTCGTGGAAGGAACGCATCTCCTTTTTGTTTTCCTCGGACACCTTGGCGTACTTGTCTTCCGACTTGGCCGAGGCCATGATGCCGTGCCGACCGTGCTTGTTGTCGGCAAACATCAAAGATTTGTTGCCCGCCACCAGCAGACCGAACACCACCAGGAAGGAATGCAGCAGCGTGGCGTGGTAGGGGTCCTTCAGGTTCTCGTGGTACATCTTCCAGTTGCAGGGCAACTCATTGCGGTAGTAGCCGTGGATCTTGAGCGGCTTGCCGTTGAAGGTGGTGTCGAATTCCTCCAGGATCTCGGGGGTCAGGTAGTCCTCGAGCGCCTCGACCTTGTCGGAGTAGGACGCGAAGATCACGCCGTGCCGAGCGGTCACGCGCAGCTGGCGGGCGCCGTAGTCGCTGTTCTTGAAGTCTTTGGGCATGCCGCCGAGCTTGTTGACACCGCGCTTGAAGGGCACGCCCTGCAGATTGCCCTTGAGGTCGTAGGACCACTGGTGATAGGGGCAGACGAACTCCTTGGCATTGCCCCGATGGCTGCGGCAGAACTCGGCGCCGCGGTGGGCGCAGCGGTTTTCGAACACCGCGATCGAGCCGTCCTCGGTGCGCGAAACCACCACCGGGGTGGAACCCACGTAAGAGCGCTTGTAGTCACCGGCGTTGGGGATCTCTGCCTCCAGGGCGACGAAGTTCCAGGTGTCACCGCGAAAGATTTTGTCCATCTCCGCGTCATACAGGGCGCGGCTGGTGTAGACCCAGTCGGGAATGGTGTTGAGCGCGTCGGCGGGCCAGATGCACTGGGTCAGATCGGGCTGTTTGGACGCATCGGTCAGGCCGATCACGGTTTGGTTTTGGTACATAGAGACCTCTTCGGTGGTGCCTTTCAGAAGGAGAGCGCCGCAGTGTTGGCTGAATCAGGTTGGACGAATACCCGCACTTGTTGAACGGCTGTGCCTTGAGACCGATTCATGGTTACAGTGTCTCAGCAAAGCCGGTAGGGCAAGGACTGTGACGGTATCAGGGTTTGCCTGGATAAAAACGTTCAGCATACATGTATATTAGTCAGAATGCAGGGGCTTGGCAAGTTGGCTGGAGGCTTACTTTTTGTGCCGGTTCTGGGGTCCATGGCGACCCGCCCGGTGGCACGATCTTCGCTAGGCTTTTGTAGGGTTTGCATAGGGGTCGGTTTCATGGAGTCCTGTTTTCATGGGCTGAAATGACAGACCTTCGGGTAATCACCAAGGAGGCGGTGCCTGTGTGAGAGTTGCTGGCAAAAAAAATGTCGGTACACTTGCATAATTTGGCGTGTTGGAACTGCGTTTGTTTGACCAAAGGAGTTCAAAAATGGGTTTTGTTTTTCATCGAGGCTTGATTCGTCGCGCTGTGCTGGCTGGCCTGGCTGGCGCCGCTTTTCTCGGCGCTCCGCTTGCTGGTGCACAAGATAAGAGCTGGGGCCCCAAATCGGTGCAGATCACCGTCGGCTTTGCCCCAGGCGGTGGCGTGGACCTGCTGGCCCGCATGATTGCCACCGAGTTGCAAAAGCGCGGCATGACGGCGGTGGTCGAGAACCGGCCGGGCGCCGGCAGCACGCTGGCGGCCGCCTACGTCGCCGGCCGCCCCAACGACGGCTCGGCCCTGATGATGATGAATGACTCCTACGCGCTGGCGCCGGCGGTTTATCAAAAGCTGGGCTACGATCCCCGCAAAGACCTCGCGCCCGTTGTTGGGGTGGCCTATGCGCCCATGGTTGTGCTGGTGCCGGCGCAGTCTCCGCACAAGACCCTGGCCGATCTGGTGGCAGCATCCAACAAGGCTCCCATGAATTGGGGCTCCTGCGGTTCGGGCACCGCGCCGCACCTGGCCGGCGAGCTGCTCAACATCGCCTTCAAAGCCAAGAATTCGCATGTACCCTACAAGGGTTGTGGGCCAGCCCTGGTCGACCTGCTGGGTGCCCAGCTCGACTTCGGCTTGGTGACGGTCTCCGGTGCTCTCGGACACCTCAAGACCGGCAAGCTGCGCGCTTTGGCCATTACCTCTGCCCAGCGTGCCCCCTTCCTGCCCGATCTGCCGACTGTGGCTGAAAGCGGTTCGACCGATTTTCAGATGTCGCAGTGGCAGGGTCTGGGGGTGCCGGGCAGCACGCCCGAGCCGATCAAGCAAAGAATCTACGAGGTGGTGGCTGAAATCATTCAGAACCCGGAGATGCAAAAGCGCTTGCTGGATCTGGGTTACACGCCGGCCACTGAAAACCCGGCCCAGTTTCAGCGTGTTGTCCATGCCGACATCGATCGCATGAGTGTCATCGCCAAGCGCCTGAATCTGAAAGTCGATTAATTTCGATCAACCCCATTAAGGTAGAAGATGAGCAAACTCAAGCTGAGCATGTCGGTCGGTAATTACGACCGGACCCAGGCCTTGTTCGACGGACGCGTGCAGGTCGAGGGCTGCGACATCACCGCAGTGCCGCTGGAGCCGGAGGAGGCTTTTCACCGGGCGTTCCGCTATGGCGAATTCGACATCACTGAAATCTCCATGAGCAGCCACATGATGACCACTGCCCGTGGCGACAACCAGTATGTGGCGGTCCCGGCCTTTCTCTCCCGGGTTTTTCGCCAGTCGGGCATCTATGTGCGCACCGATCGGGGTATCAACCGTCCGCAGGACCTCAAGGGCAAACGCATTGGCGTGCCTGAGTACCAGATCACTGCCAATGTGTGGATCCGCGGCATTCTTGAAGAAGAGTTTGGCGTCAAGCCCAGCGATATCCATTGGCGGCGCGGCGGCATCGAAGAGGCCGGCCGGGGCGAGCGGGCGCCGATCTCGCTGCCTGACTCGGTCGACCTGCAGCAAATTCCCGATGACAAAACCCTCTCGGGCATGCTCGAGGCCGGGGAGCTCGACGGCTGTATCGGTGCGCGCGCACCATCCTGCTTTTTGCGCGGCGCGCCTCATGTCGGGCGGCTGTTCAAGGACTACATCCAGGACGAGAAGGACTACTTCCAGCGCACCCGCATTTTTCCCATCATGCATATGGTTGGCATCCGCAAGACCCTGGTCGAGCAGCATCCCTGGCTGGCGGTCAGCGTCTACAAGGCCTTCCTCAAGGCCAAGGCGCTGGCGGTGCATGAGCTCAACGAGATCTGCCACCTGGCCGTCACCCTGCCCTGGATGGTGCACCACTACAACGAAGCCAAGGCCTTGATGGGAGAGGACTTCTGGCCTTATGGGCTGGACGCCAACCGCCACGTCATCGAGAAGTTTGCCCACTATCACCATGGCCAGGGCCTGTCGGTGCGTCAGGTCGCGCCGGAGGAGCTGTTCGTCCGCTCCTCGCTGGATCTGTCCAAGATCTAATCGCTTCATGAAGGCGCCTTCCTTTCAGTACGTCCTGCCGCAGACGCTGGATGAGGCCCTGGCTGCCCTTCATGAGATCGAGGGTGCCCGCATCCTGGCCGGCGGGCAGTCCTTGCTGGCCATGCTCAATATGCGCTTTGCCTTTCCCGAGGTGCTGGTGGACATCGGCCGCCTTCCTGAGCTGGCCCATATCAGCGAGCGGGGCGATGCCATCGAGATCGGCACGGCCACGCGCCAGCGCGAGATCGAGTTTTCAGAGCTGATCTCGCGCCGCCTGCCGCTGCTGCGTGAGGCCATCGCGCATGTCGGTCACCGCCAGACGCGCAATCGGGGCACGGTCGGCGGCAGTCTGTGCCAACTCGATCCTTCGGCTGAAATTCCGACCGTGGCCATGGCGATGGACGCCACGCTGACTGTGGCCAGTGTGCGGGGCCGGCGTGAGATCCCAATGAGCGACTTTCCCGCCGGCTACATGACGCCCTCGCTGGAGCCCGATGAAATGCTGCTGTCGGTCAGCCTGCGGCCCTGGGCCAGTGGCCATGGTCATGCATTTGAGGAATATGCCCGCCGGCACGGGGATTTCGCCATCGTTTCGGCGGCGGTGCTGATAAGCCTGGACGCGCAGGGCGTGGTCGATCGGGCATCGGTGACTTTGGGCGGCGTCTCGGCCATGCCGGTCAGGGTGAAGGCGGCCGAGCAGCTGCTGCTGGGCTCGCGCGCGCAGGCGGCCGATCTGGCCGCAGCCGCCGCCTGTTGTAAGGCGGTGGAGGCGACCAGTGACAGTCATGTGCAAGGCTGGTACCGCCAGCATCTGGCGCAGGTGCTGTGCGGCCGCGCGTTGAAGCGTGCCCTTGAAAGGGTGGAGCGCTGAATGAAAACCCTCGATGGATCATCGCCGGTCACGCTGTATGTCAACGGACAGCCGCGCTGCGGCCAGGCCG
>CANHGF010000254.1 GCA_947460065.1 Comamonadaceae bacterium | reverse complement strand
GGGTTTATCGACGGGGGTATGAGCACCCCGGTCTATGCCGACCCCAAAACCCGCGCTGTCCGCTCGCAGGCCGTGCCGCTCAAGCGCCTGGGCAGCGAGGACGACATCGCTCAAGCGGTGATGTTTTTGGCCAGCGATGCAGCCGGTTACATCAGCGGTCACAACCTGGTGGTCGATGGCGCCATTACCCACAGCGTCCTTTCCCAGGTGCCGCGTGCTTGAGGCCCTGGGCCGCTATGGGCGCCGGGAGTCGCTATGACCGGGTGCATGCAAGGAGATGGTCATGAGTACAAGTGTTGAAGGCAGGTCCGTCCTGATCACTGGCGGAGGTTCGGGTATCGGCGAAGGTGCCGCGCGCTACCTGGCCAGTCGGGGGGCGCGGGTGACCATCAGTGGTCGCCGCGCCGATCGCATTCGGGAGGTGGCGCAATCGATAGGCCCGCTGTGCAACTGGGTCGAGGGCGATGTCTGCGTGGCCTCCGATCGCCAGCGCATGCTGGAGGCCGCCCTGGCCCATGGCCAAGGCACTCTGTTCGGCTTGATCAACAACGCGGGTATCACCCACCATAGCGGCTTGGCCGGTCTTGACGAAGCGGGACTGGCCCGGGTGATGGCCACCAATGTGCATGCGCCGCTGTTCTTAACGCAGTTGGCGCTGGAGGATCTGGCGCGCAGCCAGGGTTCGGTGATCTTCATCGGTTCGGTCCATACCCGACTGGCGCTGCCGGGCAGGCTGGCTTATGCCGCCTCCAAGGGCGCGATCGTCAATGCCTCGCGGGTGCTGGCGGCCGAGCTGGGCGCGCGCAAGGTGCGTGTCAACTGCGTGATTCCGGGGGCGGTGGCCACCGAGATCAACGCGGCGGTGACCGGCCAGGATCCGCAGGAGGCCAAGGCGTTTTTTCGCAACCTGGCCCATCTGCACCCGATAGGCCGCATCGGTGAGCCCGAGGATATTGCTCAGGCTATGGAGTATTTGCTGCTGGCCGACTGGACGACGGGTGCCGTACTTGACGTCGATGGTGGCATGGGCCTGGGCTATACCAAGCTCTGATTTTTTAGCGCCGCTATCAGGAAGAAAACACATGGATCAAGCGAGCGACGCGGGAAAACTGTTGGCCCCGTCGATGGGCCTGGATGCACTTGCCCAAGCCAGCGTGCCCCGCAGCCTTGCGCAGGTGAAGGTTTTTGCCGAACAACAGGAGCCTGCTTGACCATGCCCAAGACCATCAAAGCCCGAGCTGTGGCCGATGAGCCCGCCCCGCAGAACGAATACATGAAGTCGCTGCGCACCGGCTTGCGGGTGCTGCTTGAGTTTGAAGCTGGTCCGCGCGATCTGGGCGTGACCGAATTGGCCAAACGCTGCGGC
Organism: Comamonadaceae bacterium; assembly: GCA_947460065.1. Classification (GTDB taxonomy): domain Bacteria; phylum Pseudomonadota; class Gammaproteobacteria; order Burkholderiales; family Burkholderiaceae_C; genus Polaromonas. Next base: position 3,171 of record CANHGF010000254.1, on the reverse strand, counting down.
CTGTCCAAGAGCCAGGTGGCCAAGATTTTGAGCGCCCTGGTCGACAGCGGCCTGGTGGCGCAAGACCCCCAGACCCGCACCTACCACGTCAGCCAGCGCAGTTACCTGCTGGGCTCGCGCTTTACCACCCATGATCCGCTGTGTCAGGCGGCCACCCCGGTCATGCGTGAACTACTCAACCGCACAGGCCACAGCGTGCGGCTGTCGATTCCGCATGGCGAGCAGTCGCTGTATCTGATCGGTCTGGAGGGGCCCTATTTCATCGACACCGGCTGGCATTCGGGCAACTGCGTGCCCATAGGCGCGTCATCGGCCGGCCGGGTGATGATGGCTTTCATGGCGCCGGCCGAACGCGAGCGCTTATTGGCCTTGCCGGTGCCGCCGCTGACCAGTGATACCGTGTGTGATCACAGCCAGATCGAGTCCATGGTCACGCAGGCGCGTGAGAGCGGCTATGCCGTGCAGCGCAATGAAACCACCATCGGCTTGGGGGTGATCTCGGTGCCCTTGTTCAAGGCGGACCAGCAAATCGTGGGTGCCTTGGGCATCGCCTTCCCGGCTCACTTTCTGCAGGCCAGTGAAGAGGGCCCCTTGATCACAGCCCTGCATGATGCGGCTCGCTCAATCTCGCAGCGGCTCGGTTGTGCGGTGTATCCGGTTCGCACGCTGCCGCAGGGCCTGCATGCCGGGCCTGCCAAAGCGCGGCGCTGACGCTCAGAAGGCCAGAAGGCCGCCACGTCGGTGATGGCCTTCTGGCCCTCTGCCACCCCGCCGCCCGGGGTGGGTTATAGGCTCAGGGGGCCAGTTCGAATTTGCCGGCCTTGACCTGCATCACCCGCATGCCGGAGAAGGGAATGCGCTCGGCATTCATCGAATATTTGCCCTGGCCGATGACCACCGGCACGTCCTTGGTGCGGCCGAGCGCGGCGCGCACGCTGTCGCGGCTTGGGTTGGCGCCAGCGTTCTTGATGGCGTTGGCCATGATGCGCATGCCGCCATAACCCACGGCAGCCCAGTTGTCGGCATCGGCCTTGTGCTTGGCCTTGAAACTCTCGGCAAAGGCACGGCTGAAGTCATCGGTACCGCCGGGCACCCAGTCGCCGATGAAGTACACGCCTTCGACGGCCTTGCCGCCGCGATCGACCAGTTGGCTCGACGAGAACGCGTTGTGACCCAGCACCCGGGTTTTGGGGTCCAGCCCGGCATTGCGCAACTGGATGATGATGTTGGCCGCCTGCGGTGCGGTGGCCGAGATGAACACGCAGTCAGGGTTGGCATTGACCACCTTGGTGGCCAGGGCCGAGAAGTCGGAGTCGCTGCCTTTGATGGCCTCGACCGAGCCGACTCTGGCGCCGCGCTGCTTGATGACGTTCTCGAACACCCGCTGCATGGACAAATAGATTTCAACGTCGTGCAGGCCGATCACGGTGCAGTTCTTGACCGCCAGTTTTTCGATCGCGTAATTGGCGATAAAGGGCATGGTCACATCGCCGGGCTGGGTCAGGATGTGCGACCAGGGTCCAGCCTTGAGCACGTCCATGGAGTTGGAGGTGGCCAGCAGCGGAATCTTCAGGTCATTAGCTGCGGCAGCACCTGCCACCGCCACCGCACCGCTGGTCGGGCCCATGATGGCCAGCACCGTTGGGTCGGCTGCATAGCGCTTGATCAGCGACAGGGTCTGATTGCGGTCGGTCGCGTCGTCAGCGATTTCCACCTTGATGGTGTTGCCGGCGCCCAGTTCCTGCTTGCGGTTGATCTCTTCGGCTGCCAGCACCGCCCCGTCGCGCATGGGCGCGCCGATGAAGGCCGCGCCGCCGGTCAGCGACTGCAGCACGACCACTTTGTATTCAGCGGCCTGGCTAATGGCCGCGCCGGTCAGGGCCAGGCCGGCTGCGACCAGGCGCGCCAGCTTGCCCAGGCTAGGCCGCTGGACGGCCAGTACTTTGCGGGATGTCGGTGTCATGGATGTCTCCTCTGGTTAAACGAAAAGGGGCGGGGAATTTGGCGGGCGGGCTGCCATTTAGCCCTGGCCGGAACCCAGGTAGTGCTCGATGATGGCGGGGTCATTTTGCAGCACGTTGCTGGGGCCTTGCTGCACGATAGCACCGCGCTCGAGCACGTAGGCGCGCTGCGTGCTGGCCAGGGCGCGGTGGGCGTTTTGTTCGACCAGAACGATGGTCAGGCCCTCGCTGTGCAACTGGGTCAGTGCCTGGAATACCTGCTGGGTCAGCAGCGGCGACAGGCCCAGGCTGGGCTCATCGAGCAGCAGTACCCGGGGGCTGCCCATCAGGGCCCGGCCTATGGCCAGCATCTGCTGCTGGCCGCCCGAGAGGGTGCCGGCCAACTGCGCCATGCGCTCGGCCAAAATCGGAAAGAGAGCGAGCACTTTGTCGAGCTCATAAAAGGCCGCTCGCGGCCCCCGGGCCAATGCGCCCAGTTGCAGGTTCTCGCGCACGGTCATGTCGGCCAGTACCTGCCGACCCTCCGGTACCTGCAGCAGGCCGGCGCGCGCCACCTGGTGGGCAGACCAGCCGGTGATGTCCTGCCCGTCAAACAAAATCTGGCCGCTGCCGGCAGGCACGATGGCACTCAAGCAGTTCAGCAGGGTGGACTTACCGGCCCCGTTGGCACCGATGATGGCCACCATCTCGCCCTCAGCCACGCTCAGGCTCACGCCCTTGAGGGCCTGTATGCCCCTGTAGCCCGCCTTGAGGTCCTTGACGTCGAGCATGAATCAGTCTCCGAGGTAGGCCGCCACCACGGCTGGATCACGCATCACCTCTTGCGGGCTGCCTTGGGCGATGAGGCGGCCGCCGTCGAGCACATGGACCTGGCTGCACAGCTCGGCGACAAAACGGGTGTTGTGCTCGATCACCAGCACCGCCATGCCTTCGCGGGCGAGTTGCGCAAAGATCTGTCCCAGTGAGCGTGCTTCCACATCGTTCATGCCGGCCACCGGTTCATCGAGCAGCAAGACCTGGGGTGCGCTGGCCACCGCGCGGGCCATTTCGACCCGCCTCTGGTAGCCGTAGGCCAAGCCTCCGGCAGGCACCTGCTCATACTCGGCCAAGCCAAAGCGCGCCAGCAGCGCTCGGCCCTGCTCACGCAGCTCGCGGGTTTCGCGCCGCGAGGAGGGCAGGCCCAGCAAGCTGGCATACAGCGGGCTGCGCT
>CANHGF010000253.1 GCA_947460065.1 Comamonadaceae bacterium | reverse complement strand
GGGAGCTACGGCCGTGCAGCACCTGCCGCTGGAGCAGATCGAGCGTATCGAGGTATTGCGTGGACCGGCCAGCAGCTTGTATGGCTCTGATGCACTGGGCGGTGTGATTCAGATTTTCACCCGCGGCGCGCGGGGGCCGGTAGGCCCCAGCGCTTCAGCTCAGGTCGGCAGTTTCGGGTCCTCGTCGACGAATTTGGCCTATGTCGGTCAAATCGATCAGACCCGCTATCGCCTTCAGGTGGGGCGCGACTACAGCAGCGGCCTCAATGACATCAAGGCGCCCAAAGGGGGTTACTACGACCCTTACAACCCCGACCGCGATGGCTATCAACAAAGCAATGTCGGTCTGAATCTGACGACACAACTTGCGCAAATCCAGCTGGGCCTGAACTTTATGCAGAGTCGGGCGGTCAAGCACTCGGACAATGCCAATTGCGATCCCAGCGATGGGGTGGGCAGCACGTGCACCACAGCCTTTGATAACCGGGACCGCCACCAACTGAGCAGTCTGGCCGTGCATGCAGCCTACAGCTTCAACCCCGATTGGCACAGCACCTTGCGCCTGGGTCAAAGCCAGGATGATCTGACGTCCTGGTTGTTCAACCCTGCTGGGGTGGGCGCCTATGCTCAGAATTACCTTACGCGTCAAAACCAGTTGGCCTGGCAAAACGACGTGCGCTTCGGCCCGGGTCTGCTCATGGTGGCATTGGAGCGCCGCACGGTTTCGGTGAAGTCGGCGCAGGCTCTGGACGTTCAGGGTCAAACCACCGATTCGCTGGCGCTCGGCTATCAGGCTACCTTGGGATCGCATCTATGGCACCTGAGCGCAAGGCGTGACGAGATTTCGCGCCTGGGGCCTCAGGAGGCCTACTCTCTGGCTTATGGCTACCGAATTACACCGGCCCTGACCGCGCGCGCCGCTGTGGGCACCGGCTTTCGGGCGCCGAGCTTCAACGACCTGTACTGGCCGGTGGATCGCGCCAATTTCTACCAGGGCAATCCCTCGTTGCGCCCTGAAGCCTCCCGTAATCAGGAGTTGGCACTGGCCTTCGACAGCGGCTCGAGCAAGGCGTCGGTGGCGGTCTATCGCAACCGTGTCAAGGACCTGATCGCTTACCAGTGGGACGATGCGTCCAACATGGGAACCATGGTCAATCTTGCCTCCAGTACCCTCAAGGGCGTCACCCTCCAAGGCGCGCAGACTGTGGGTGCCTGGCGGCTAGATGGCCACTTCGACTTGCTCAGTGCCCATGACGACGCTACCGGTAAGACTTTGCAAAGGCGGGTGCCCAGGGTGGCTAGGCTGGACTTCAGTCGGCGCTGGCAGCAATGGGACGGCGGCGTATCTTTCCAGGGCTTTAGCCATCGCTTCAACGACACGGCCAACCGCCAGCGGCTGCCAGGCTACGCGCTGGTGGGCTTGCGCGCGACCTATGCGGTGAGTCCTTCGCTGCGCCTGATGGGTACAGTGAGCAACGCGCTCGGCAAGGACTACGCGGTGCTGCGCGTCAGTTCAGCGCCCTACAACGACTATGCCACCGGCGGGCGCGCTGTTTATGTGGGGCTGCGTTACCAGCCGCGGTGACAATCTACCCATGACCCCTCAACGCATCGTCTGCCTGACTGAAGAACCCACCGAGTGGCTGTACCTGCTCGGGCAGTCGCATCGCATTGTGGGGATCTCGGGCTACACCGTGCGGCCACGCCAGGCGCGGCATGAAAAGCCCAGGGTCAGTGCTTTTTTGAGCGCCAAGATCGACAAGATCCTGGCGCTCGAACCCGATTGCGTGATCGGCTTTTCCGATCTGCAGGCCGACATCGCGGCCCAGTTGATCCGTGCGGGCGTTGCGGTGCACATCTTCAACCAGCGCAGCATTGAAGAGATCTTTGCCATGCTCTACCAGGTGGCCGCGCTGGTCGGCCAGGCCGAGCAGGGCTTGGCGCGCATTGAAGCCTGGCGGGCCGACTTGCATGCGCTGCGTGAGAAGGCGGCGCTGTTCAAGCGGCGTCCCCGGGTCTATTTTGAGGAATGGGATGAGCCGCACATCAGCGCCATACGCTGGGTCTCGGAGCTGCTGACGGTGGCTGGCGGCGACGATGTGTTTCCTGAGTTGGCGCTGGCGCCCATGGGCAAGGGCCGCATCATCGCCGACGGGCGCAGCATCATCGAGCGCGCGCCCGACATCATCATTGGCTCCTGGTGCGGCAAGAAGTTTCGCCCCGAAAAAGTGGCCGCGCGAGCCGGCTGGCAGGATGTGCCGGCAGTGCGCGATGGTCAGCTGTTCGAGATCAAGTCGGTCGACATCCTGCAGCCCGGGCCGGCCGCCCTGACCGACGGCGTGACCCAGCTGCACCAGATCGTGGCGCAGTGGGCCGAGCGCCATGGTTGATATTCATGGCTGATGGTCATGAATAAGTTGCTGGCCCGCTGGCGGCCTTGGGCTGGCGCGGTGCTCGCTGCCCTCGCAGCTCCGGCCCTGGCTACGGCCATCAGCGTGCGCGACGACCGCGGGCAGGAGCTGCGGTTGGCTCAGCCGCCTGCGCGCATCGTCAGCCTGCTGCCGGCGCTCACCGAGACGGTTTGCGCCCTGGGCCAGTGCCATCGGCTGGTGGCAGTTGACCGCTATTCCAACTGGCCGGAGGCCGTGCAGCGCTTACCGCGCATGGGCGGCGGGTTGGACTTCAATCTGGAGAGTGTGGTGGCGCAGCGGCCCGATCTGGTCCTGATGGCCGGCTCGGCGCGCGGCGGCGAGCGCCTACAGGCCCTGGGTATTGCGGTGCTCGCGCTGGAGCCGCGCAGCCATGCCGATGTGCAGCGGGTCATCATTACGCTGGCGCAGGCGCTGGGGCTGGACGACAGTGCCGGGCAGCGGCTTTGGCAGCAGATCGATGCTGGCGTGAGCGCCGTGGCGCAGTCCTTGCCTGCGCAGTTGCGCGGGCGCAAGGTCTATGTGGAAGTCAGCCCCGCGCCTCATGGGGCCAGCGAGTCCTCCTTCATCGGGCAGACGCTGGTGCGCCTGGGGCAGGTGAATATCTTGGCGGCCAGGCTCGGCCCCTTTCCCAAGATTCAGCCCGAATTTGTGGTGCAGGCCCAGCCCGATGTGATCATGGTCGGTGACAGCAGCCGGCAGGCCATGCTGCAGCGCCCCGGCTGGTCGCAGCTCAAGGCTTTGCAAGCCGGACGGGTTTGCGCCTTTGAGCCGCCCCAAGCCGAGGTGCTGGTGCGCCCCGGCCCGCGCATGGCCGAGGCCGCCCAGCTGATGGCGCAGTGCCTGCAGCGTGTCGCAGCGGCGCCCTGAGGCGGACCATGAGCATCTTGGGCACAAGTTCTGTCAAACCCGCTTGGCTCGCGGTGCTGCTGGGCAGCCTGGCCGCAGCGGGGCTGCTGCTGGGCGCCGGCGCCGGCAGCACCGGCTGGCAAGCGCTGAGCCAGGCTTGGAGCGATGACGCCGCCTGGCAGATCGTGCGTGACATCCGCCTGCCTCGCTCTGCGGGCGCTTGGCTGGCCGGAGGCCTGCTGGGCTTGGCGGGGGCCCTGGCGCAGGGGCTGTTTCGCAACCCGCTGGCCGACCCGTTTTTACTGGGCAGCGCTTCCGGCGCCTCGCTGGCGGTGTGTGTTTGGCTCAGCCTGGCCGGGGGCGGCGCGCTGGCGGCACAGTCACTGCTGGGGCTGACCGGCGCCGCGTTTGCCGGCGCTTTGGGCGCCGTGCTGCTGACCATCGCGCTCTCGCGCGGCGTGCAGAACAGCCTGCGCCTGCTGCTGGCCGGTGTGATCGTCGGCGTGGTTCTGGGCGCTTTAAGCAGCTGGCTGGGTCTGCTGCGCCCCGATGTGCTGCAGGCCATGCAGGGCTTTTTGCTGGGCAGCACTGCTTTTGTGGGCTGGCCGGCCTGCTTGGCCATGGCACTGGCCCTGCTGGCGGCGAGCGCCCTGGCCTGGCCGCTGGCCCGCGTGCTCGATGCGCTCAGCCTGGGTGAAGGCACCGCGCGCAGCCTGGGCATGCCGCTGTCACTGGCCCGCTGGCTGCTTCTGGCCGCTTTTGCGCTGGCGACCGGTGCGGCGGTGGCGCAGGTGGGTCTGGTGGCGTTTGTGGGGCTGGCGGCGCCCCATCTGGTGCGCGCGCTGGCGCCCGTTGCTCACCGTTGGCAACTGCCCCTGGCCACGCTGATGGGTGCTGCCCTGTTGCTGTGGGCCGATCTGCTGGCGCGGGTACTGATGGCGCCGCAAGACATGCCGGTGGGGGTGCTGACGGCGGTCATCGGCGGCGGTTACTTGCTGCTGCGTATGTCGCGTGTGGCCGGTGTCTCGCATGCGGCGGCCTCTTCGCGTGCCGGAGGTCTGCCATGAGCTGCGCGCTGCAAGCCCATGGCCTGACGGTGCACCTGGCTGGCCGACCGGTGCTGCAGGGCATTGATCTGAGCATCGCGCCGGGGCGCCGGACCTGCGTGGTCGGGCCCAATGGTGCGGGCAAATCCACCCTGCTCAAGGCCCTGGCCGGCTTGCTGCCCCATGAGGGGCAGGTTCACTGGCAGGGGCAGCCGCTGGTCGCGCTCGGCCCGCGCGAGCGCTCG
>CANHGF010000252.1 GCA_947460065.1 Comamonadaceae bacterium | reverse complement strand
TCATAAGCGCGCATGGTCTGCGAGCTGGCCGAGTAGGAGCGTTGCAGCACCATCAGTCGCACCAACTCGTTGGTCATGTCCACCGTGGACGATTCCAGCGCCTTGGCTTTGATGTCACCCATGATGCCGTTGCCGGCCCGGCCCACCAGCACGCCGCTGGCGCTCGCTTCGGTGCCCGAAGCCAGGGAGGCGGCGAATGCGTTGTCGCCGACCGGGATCAGGCCTTCGAAGTTATCAAAGTTGACCAGCGCCAGCTGACCGACGAAATGCTGCTTGCCCGAGCCGTAGATGCCGGCGATGCGGCCCTGCTCGTCAACCGAGACGCTGGCCAGTCGGGCCATGGCTTCACCGTCCTGGTTGCTGCGGGTGACCTGAAAACTGCCGGCTTGCAGGGACGTGTCGGTCAGGTCCAGGTCGAACACCAGGGTGGAGTCGCCGCCGGCCTGGTTGGTGACCAGCGCGCTCAGGCTGGTGACGGTACGAAATTTCGGGCTGCCCGAGACCGGATCCAGCGACAGCGCGTCGATATTGCGCCCGCCCAGGAAGTCGAGGCGAGAAATCGGCTTGTAGCCCAGCACCGCCGGTCCAGCCTGCGCAATCTCCCAGTTGCCTGAATGATCCAGGTCCTTGTCGTAGAACTTGCCGTCCAGCGATGCGTAGACCTCGACCTGGCTCAGGTTGGAGGTGAGTTTTTGGTTTTGGCCTTGTTGGTTGCTGGTGCCGTTCACATTGATCTGGGTGCCGTCCAGATTGATCAGGGTCATGTTGTGCACAGGGCGAAACTCGATGGTGTCGGTCGTGCCGTAGCCGACTGCACGGTCCAGCGTCATCGTCGTGGCATTGGTCACGGTCGCCACGTTGGCGCCCGAATCCACCCCGCCGATGTATACCCGATAGCCGACCACCGCGGTGGAGGCCGCGCCAGCGCCTGTCAAACTGAGGCTTTTGGTGTTTGTGCCCGCTGCGCTCGGTTTCGTTGACAGCACATGTGGCGGGTAGAAGCTGACGCTGGCGCCGTTCGGGATGCTCAAACTTACGTCGGCAGTAATGGTTTTCTTGTCGCCAGATATCCCGCCGGTCTTGATGGTCGCACCGCTGTCGACCCCATTGATGTAAATGCGCTGACCCACCGCAGCGGCATCGGCTGCGCTCTTTAAGACAATGGCGTCGCTGTTGTTGACCGCGCCATCGGCCACGCCCTGACCGGTGGCCACGGTGTTCATGCGCAGCACCAGGGTCTTGTTCAGGGTCACCAGCGGATCGAGGCTGGCGGTCTGCGGCACCGCGGCGGGACCAGGCTGGTAGACGTAGCCGTCGGCGCTGGCGGTGATGTCGATCACCGTGTCTGCGATCCGGCGGTAATAGACCTCCAGGGTATGGGTATTGCCGTCAACGTCGAACACCGTCTGCGTGGTCTTGTTGTTGTAGGTGGCTTGGCTCGGGTTGAATTCGACCGTGGTGTCGGTGAAGGCCTGGGCCGTCGAGTCCAAGATGGCTCCGATGGTCGAGCTCGATGTCACGTTGCCGGGCAGGTTCGCTGGCGGCATGCGCAGCAGACCGTGGTTCTTGATGTAGTCGTCGGTGATTTGCTTGCCGTCCAGCGAAGGCTGGTAGCCGGTCAGATACATGCCGTTCTGGTTGACCAGGTAGCCTTCGTTGTCCAGGCCGAACTGGCCGTTGCGGGTGTAGTAGACCGCCGCCGGGTCGACATTCGCAGCGCCGTCCGAGCTTTGCAGCAGCCTGAACATGCCTTTGCCGTTGACGGCCAGGTCCAGTGCGTTGCTCGAGTTGACCACCGTGCCCTGCGTCATGGGACGTCGTACGCCCAGGGTGCTGGAGCCCATGCCGGCGCGGGCCCGGTCGGCCGCGTTGACCGCCTGTGTGAACTGGTCGGCAAAAACATACTCGCCGGACTTGTAGCCCACGGTATTGGCGTTGGCGATGTTGTTGCCCACGGTGTCGATGGCGGCACCGGTGTTTTGCAGTCCCGACAGGGCGATGGTGTAGTTGCTCATGGGTCGTCCTCAGTGATGATCAGGGTTCAGGCTTGCAGCCATTTGAGAATTTGTTCAATGCCGATCTGGCGGCCGTCTTCCAGGTCGGCGTGGGTGGTGTTCAGGGCCGCTACCCGCACCGGGGTATGGCCTTCAGGGAAGACGCTGCGGCCTTCTGCGGTCTTGGCGCTCCAGACGGTGGTGTAGGTGCCGGCGGGCAGCATCTGCCCGGCCGCATCCTTGCCGTCCCAGATCTGTTCGACCGTGCCGATTTCGTGGGCTCCCAGCGCGATGTGGCGCTGCTCGGCGCCATCGGCATCGAGGATGCTCAGCTCGAGCTCGCCCACCGCGGCGGGCAGTTGCGCTGCCAGCCGCACCGGCTGGCTTGAGAATTCGAAGCTGTCTCCGGGAGCCAGGGCCATGCGGCCGACTGCGCCGGACATGCTGATCATGGCCGCAGTCTTCATTTGGCTCATCATGCCGGTCATCGAGGTATTGAGCCGATTGATGCCGTCGACCATATTGAGCTGCGCCAGCTGAGCCGTCATGGCCGCGTTGTCCATCGGCGCCATCGGATCTTGATTGCGCAACTGCATCGTCAGCATGTGCAGGAAGTTTTGCGACAGGTCCTTGACCGATGTCGGGTCGCTGGCGCTGGCCTGGGGACGCGAGCCGTCATAGACCCGCAGACTGGAGATGGGATCGCTCATGTGTCTCTTCCTTATTTGCCCAGATCCAGCGTCTTGAGCAGCAGCTGGCGGGTGACATTCATCATCTCGATATTCATCTGGTAGGCCCTGGACGCAGAGATCATGTCCACCATCTGCTCGGCCGGATTGACGTTGGGCATGGCCACATAGCCGCGCTCGTCGGCCAGTGGATGCCCAGGCCGGTATTCCATGCGCAGCGGTGCATCGCTTTCGACGATGCGCGACACCGCCACCCCGTGACCGGCGCGACCCTTGGAGGGGTCGACCTGAAACACCACATGGCGCGAGCGATAGGCCTGACCATCGGGGCCGACTGCGGTTTCGGCGTTGGCCACATTGGAGGCGATCAGGTTCAGGCGCAGAGACTGCGCCACCAAACCAGTAGTGCCAATGTCAAAAGTGCCGAGCAAACTCATGAGGGCTGTCCCGTGATGGCTGAAAGCCGCGAACGCAGGGTCGAGCCCAGGAAGCTCAGCGCGGTTTCGGTAAAGAAGGAGTTCTTGACAAAATGGCCGCGCTCGAGGTCCGGGTCCACCGTGTTGCCGTCGATGGCCGGTTGCACCGGGATGCGGTAGAGCGTCTTGGTGCCGTCAGGCTGGCCGGGCCGGCCCCGCAGGTGAGTGCCATGGGTGGTGGCCAGACCCAGCCCGCCTTGGCGAGCACCACCGGCCAGCGCGCGCGCCAGCTCGCCCGCGAAGTCGATGTCGCGCGCCTTGTAGCCGGGCGTGTCGGCGTTGACCATATTGCCGGTCAGCATTTCCTGGCGCAGTGTGCGCAGCCTCAAGGCGGCTTCACCAAAGCGCAGGGGATCGTGGGCGGGTTGCAGGGTCATGGCATAGGCGGTGAGGTGTCGTGGACTGTTCAGCAAACAGCGTGCCACGGCTGAGTTCTCTCTGCAGCACGATAAGTAGGCTGAAAGGATCTACTTTCATGTGCGTTCCTGCGGAGCAGGAAAAATTTGCCGACCTGCTGCTGAGCTGGAGACGGCAAAATATGCCGCTGAGCGACCATGGCCGATACCCCCGACGACAGCGACGAGCGTCCCTTAGACCCCACCGAACGCAGGCTGCAAACTGCGCGAGAGGAGGGGCAGTTTCCGCAGTCCAGAGACCTCACCACGCTGATCGTGTTGCTGGCCTTCGGCGCCACCCTGATCAGTCTGGCCGGCTGGTATGGGCAGCTGTTGCGGGAGGTGGTCCGCTCCGGCCTGAGCGTGGGCCCGCCCGACCTCTGGATGGACCACCTGTACGAATGGGCCAGTGGTCCCTTGCTCACCGCAGGGCTGTGGCTGCTGGCCTTGCTCCTGCCGGCCTGGCTCTTGTCCATGCTCGGCCCCCTGGCCCTGGTGCGCTTTCAGCCCGTCTTTGCCTTCAAGTTTTCTGGGGCCCGTCTGGACCCGATAGCTGGTCTGGGTCGGCTGCTGTCGCTCAAGACCGTGCTGGAGGTGCTCAAGAACGTGCTCAAGGTCAGTGCCATCTTCGCCGTCCTGGGCTTCTACCTTTGGAGCTTGCGCGGCTCGCTGATGAGCTTGCCGATGCAAGGCTTCGAGACCGCCCTGGCCCACAGCCTGGCCATCCTCGAGGTCGGGTTCTGGCTGCTGACCCTTCCGGTGGTGGTCGCTGCCGTCATTGACGTCTTCATCCAATGGACCGACTTTACCCGGCGCATGCGCATGAGCGTGCAGGAGATGCGCCAGGAGATGAAGGAAAGCGAGGGCTCGCCCGAGCTGCGTCAGCGTCGCCGCCAGCGCCAACGTCAATTGGCCACGTCGCGCATGATGTCTGCGATGGAAAAGGCCGATGTGGTGCTGGCCAACCCTGACCATTATTCGGTGGCCCTGCGCTACGAGGCGGGCAAGATGGCCGCGCCCATCGTTGTGG
>CANHGF010000251.1 GCA_947460065.1 Comamonadaceae bacterium | reverse complement strand
TGAAATCGTTGCTCGGCGCCCCAAAGCGGCAGACCTGGCTCCAGCAGCCCATGGCCAGCACCCGCTCAAGGCTGTCTTCCAGCCCATTGACCACCAGCCGGCCGGAGCCGGGAACGGTGCGTACCAGATGATGGAATTGACGCTCGATGGCAGCCAGATCCGGGAAGATGTCGGCGTGGTCGAACTCCAGGTTGTTGAGGATGGCGGTGCGCGGTCGGTAGTGCACGAACTTGCTGCGCTTGTCGAAAAACGCTGTGTCGTACTCGTCGGCCTCGATCACAAAGCAGCGCCCCTTACCCAGCCTGGCCGAGACGCCGAAGTTCAGCGGTACGCCGCCGACCAGGAAGCCCGGTTGCAGGCCGGCCTGCTCCAGAATCCAGGCCAGCATTGAGGTGGTGGTGGTTTTGCCGTGGGTGCCGGCCACCGCCAAGACATGGCGGCCTTGCAGCACCTGTTCGGCCAGCCATTGCGGCCCGCTGGTGTAGGACAGGCCGCGCTCCAAAATCGCTTCCATCAGGGGGTAGCGGGCTGTGCCGTCGGGTTTTTGCGCCCGTGAAATCACATTGCCGATCACAAAAACATCGGGCACAAAGCCCGGCTGGTCCAGTTGTGCCGCCTCATAGCCTTCGATCAGCTCTATGCCCAGGGCACGCAGCTGATCACTCATCGGCGGGTAGACGGCGGCGTCGCAGCCGGTGACGCGGTGGCCGGCTTCGCGGGCCAGGGCTGCGACCCCTCCCATGAAGGTGCCGCAGATGCCCAGGATATGAATATGCATGGGCAAATTGTAGGAGGCCGCTTTGTCGGGTGGGTCCCGCCGCTTGGCCCCTGGTGCACTGGGGCCGGGTGGCGAGCGGGCACAATCGGCGCATGACAGAGATGGAGCACGTTGGCAGCCTCAAGGAGCGCCTGGCCCAGGTGGCCGCCACCCTGGTGGTGGAAGAAGGTCTGGAATACGGGCCGGCCAAGCGCCGGGCGGTCAAGCAAATGGGCCTGCCGCCACGCACCGAATTGCCGGGCAACGACCTGATCGAGGCGGCAGTGCGCGAGCACATTGCCCTGTTTTGCGCCGACACCCAGCCGACCGAGTTGCGGGCGCTGCGTGAACTGGCTCTGGTGTGGATGCAGCGGCTGGTGGCTTTTCGCCCGCACCTGGCCGGTGCGGTTTGGCACGGCACAGCCACCCGGCTGTCCGATATCTACCTGCAGCTGTTTTGCGATGACCCCAAGTCAGCGGAGTTGGCGCTGATCGACCACCGGGTCGACTACGAGGTTCGCAGTCTGCCCGGCTTTCACGGGCAGAGTGTGGACGTGCTCAGCATACACAGCGTGTGCAAGCCGTTGCAAGAAAGTGTGGGGGTGCATTTGATGATCTATGACCTGGACGATTTGCGCGGCGCGCTCAGGCCGGACGCGCAGGGGCGCACGCCGCGGGGCGATCTGGCTGCGGTGCAAAAACTGCTGGAGGGCCCGGCCCCATGAATCGGCGCAAACTTGTTTATGGTGCGGTGGGTGGCGCCGCCGCTGCGGCCGGCCTGGGCCTGGCTTGGTGGGCTCGCCGGCCTGCTGCAGTTTTGGGCGGCGATCCAGCCTTTTGGGGCGCGCAGCTCGGTACCCCCTCGGGGACGCCGCTGGCGCTGGCCAGTTTGCGGGGCAAGCCTTTGCTGGTCAATTTCTGGGCAACCTGGTGTCCGCCCTGTATCGAAGAATTACCGCTGATTGAGCAGTTTTACCAGCAGAACAAAGCACGCGGCTGGCAGGTGCTGGCCATTGCGATTGATCAACCCAGTGCGGTACGGCAGTGGCTGCAGCGCTCGCCCTTGTCCTTTGCGGTGGCCTTCGGCGGTCTTGAGGGCTCGGAGATGAGCAAGCGCTTGGGCAATGCCAATGGCGGTCTGCCGTTTTCAGTGGTGTTTTCTCCCCAGGGCGAGGTCAGAGCCCGCAAGTTGGGCCAACTTTCGCCGGCTGATTTGAGTGTTTGGGCTTCCCAAGCTTGAATTTCCAATAAATTTCAATTAACTGCCACCAAATGTCTTCATCTTCGGATAAGTCAGGGCTGCAAGGTGGTGTATCACAGGCCTGGTTCCTCAGCGCGGGTCGATAGGAACGGACTAGGGTAGGCATGGGCCCAAGCCCTATCTGGATTCGATCAGCTCCTCTATATCTGCTGCCTCTACCTCGGTAAGTGGCACAATGCGCTCGGTTGACTGCAAATATTTATTAATTAACGGATTTTCCGCTCGGCAGTGCCGCAAGCATCGCTGGGATGGCCGACAATCTTGGGCCAGCCAATCCTGGGCGGCTGGGCAGGCGGCTTACGAGCCGGTTCAGGGGGGCGGGCCCTTGTACGGTCAAGGGCCACGAGAGGCCCTGGAAGGTCACAATGCATCAGCCTTTGCGGAGGAAAAAATGGATTTGCGTAAGCTAAAAACTCTGATTGATCTGGTATCGGAGTCCAACGTCTCCGAACTTGAAATCACCGAAGCCGAAGGCAAGGTCCGCATCGTCAAGGGCGGCGGTGCGCCCATGATGGCGCCGGTCGCTATGGCACCCGTGGCCATGGCAGCTGCCCCGGTGGCTGAGCGGCCTGCGGTGAGCGCCGCAGAGGCGGCAGCGAGTTCGGCAGCGGCGGCTGAGGCCGCCGGTCACGCGGTCAAGTCGCCCATGGTCGGTACCTTCTATCGCTCGGCCAGTCCGGGTGCCAAGCCTTTTGTCGAGGTCGGCTCGGTGGTCAAGGAAGGCCAGACCATCTGCATCATCGAGGCGATGAAGATCCTCAATGAAATCGAGGCCGACAAGTCGGGCACCGTCACCCGGATCTTGTGCGAGAACGGCCAGGCGGTGGAATACGGCCAGACCCTGCTGGTGATCGAGTGAGTTGCGCTAGAGCCACTGTATGGCCCGCCCCTCAGGGCGACTGAGCCGAGGACGACCATGTTCAAGAAGATACTGATCGCCAACCGGGGCGAAATTGCGCTGCGCATACAGCGTGCCTGCCGTGAGATGGGCGTGCAGGCCGTGATGGTTTACTCCGAAGCCGACCGCGACGCCAAGTACGTCAAGCTCGCCGACGAGGCGGTGTGCATAGGACCAGCGGCGTCGGCGCAAAGCTATCTGAACATGCCGGCCATCATCTCGGCCGCCGAAGTGACCGATGCCGAAGCGATACATCCGGGCTACGGTTTTCTCAGCGAGAACGCCGATTTCGCCGAGCGGGTTGAGAAAAGCGGTTTTCAGTTCATCGGGCCGACGCCCGAGTCCATTCGTATCATGGGTGACAAGGTCTCGGCCAAGCAGGCCATGATCAAGGCTGGCGTGCCCTGCGTCCCCGGTTCTGAAGGGGCCCTGCCGGACGACCCAGTGATCATCAAGCGCACCGCCAAGGCGGTCGGCTACCCGGTCATCATCAAGGCCGCCGGAGGCGGTGGCGGGCGGGGCATGCGGGTGGTGCACACCGAGGCGGCGCTCATCCATGCGGTGCAGACCACCAAGGCCGAGGCGGGCGCTGCCTTTGGCAATCCGGAGGTCTATATGGAGAAATTCCTGCAGAACCCCCGGCATGTGGAGATTCAGGTGCTGGCCGCTCAGTACCAGCCCGCGGTCTGGCTGGGCGAGCGCGACTGTTCCATGCAGCGGCGCCATCAGAAAGTCATCGAGGAAGCGCCAGCGCCGGGCATTCCTCGCAAGCTGATCGAGAAGATCGGTGAGCGCTGCGTGGCCGCCTGCAAGAAGATAGGCTACCGCGGCGCCGGCACCTTCGAGTTCCTCTATGAAAACGGCGAGTTCTACTTTATTGAAATGAACACCCGGGTGCAGGTCGAGCATCCGGTGACCGAGCTGGTCACGGGCGTGGACATCGTCAAGACCCAGATCCTGGTGGCCGCCGGCGAGAAGCTTCCCTTCACCCAGCGCCAGATCGAGATCAAGGGTCATGCGATTGAGTGCCGCATCAATGCGGAGGATCCTTATAAGTTCACCCCCTCGCCAGGGCGCATCACCGCCTGGCATGCACCGGGCGGACCGGGCGTGCGGGTCGATTCGCACATTTATGCCAACTACTTCGTGCCGCCCAACTATGACTCGATGATCGGCAAGATCATTGTCCACGCCGACACCCGCGAGCAGGCGCTGGCCCGCATGAGCTCGGCCCTGAGCGAGACGGCGGTCGAGGGCATCACCACCAATATCGCCTTGCACCGCGAGCTGATGGTCGATGCCAAATTCATGGGCGGTGGCACCAATATCCACTACCTGGAAGATTGGCTGTCCAAGCGTGATCGCTGAAGATTCCATGAGCCTGACTGAGTTGGTTTTGCTGGCGCCGGCCGACAAGGTCGAGCTGATCAGCGACGCGCTGCAAGCGCTCGAAGCATTGAGCGTCTCGGTCGAAGACGCTGATGCCCATACCCAGGCTGAGCAAGCGCTGTTCGGAGAGCCGGGCATGCCGCCGCCGCAGCCAGGCTGGCAGCGCTCGCGGGTCGTGGCCTTGTTCGAACAAGCTTCGCAGGCGTCTGAGGCAGCGCAACTGTTGGCCCTGCAGGATTTTTTCGAGGGCTGCGCCTGCATTTCGCAGGCGCCGGTTCCCGAGCAGGACTGGGTCAGGCTCACCCAGTCGCAGTT
>CANHGF010000250.1 GCA_947460065.1 Comamonadaceae bacterium | reverse complement strand
GCTCATCACGTTTTTTCTGCTCTGTGGCCGCAGCCTCTGTCTTCTTGCGGGCCGCCTCTTCATTGCGACGCGCCAGTTGTTCCACGGCCTCAGCCTTTTTGCGGGCCGCTTCGTCGGCCGCAGTGCGCTCACGGGCGACCTGCGTTGCGTTCTTCTTACCTTTCTTGCCAGCCGCCTCGTCTTCCAGGAAGCGCAGCAGCCCCTCGACGCTGGCCATATCGGCCGGGTAAGCGATAGCACCAGCGCGCCTTCGGATGGGCGCGAGATCCTCGTTGCGGGCAATACCGGCATCGGCCAGGCGCTTGAGGTCGTCTGCTGTGGCCTTCAGGCTGTTGGCAAATTCCATCTGCGCAGCGCTTGCAAAGCCTTGTGAGCGGGCGTCGATCTCGACGATCTCAGTGGGCGTCCAGGCCGCATTGACGAAGACTCGGTGGCCGATCTTGTCGCGGGTCAGTGCGATGCTCAAACGGTTGACCGCCTCGGCCGGGGCAATCACCACCGGGCAGGCATCGGCCCTGGCGGTGATCGCATCGAAAAGCGACTCGGCCGAATCGAAGTCACGCAGCGAGCCAGCGTTAGGGCTCAGCGCCGGACGGCGAGCCGACCAAAATTCGGACTGCTGCGCCAGCACCCGGGCCGCCTGTGCATCCGGCTTGAGCGTACACACGCCAAGATTGCCAGAGCCGCTGCCGATCTGCATCGCCGCATAGACCGGCTTGCCGCTGCCCGCTGCTTCGGCCAGAGCCCACTTGCTTGCCTTGTCGGCAAATGCCTCGTTGAACTGTTGGGCGGTGCGATCACGGCCCTCCAGATTGGCCTGAGCCACCATTTCAAAAAAATCGACCCGTGCAAGCTGCTGGGCCTCCTTTTGCTCGCCGGCTACTGTCAGCATCCAGGAGGAGGGCAGTTGCGCATTGACAACCCGGGTAGCCACCAAAAACGCAGCGCGGCGCGAACAGCCGCTATCGCGCACCAGATTGGCCGATGCGGCGGACAAGCCTGCGTCGCTCAAGATCTTGCGAAAACGCGCCAGCACCCGCTGGTCGTAAGCAGCTTGCAAAGCATTGGCCTCAGCCACATGGCTGCGCGCAAGACTGTCAGGCCAGCATATCTCCGCAGTGCCCCTGCCGGACGCATCGCGCAGCGACAGTTTGCCTTCAAGATTGCGCCTGACCTCACCTGAAAACGGATTGAAGTAAAGCGCAACATCGTATTTCTCAGCATTGGCCAGCCTTCTAGAGGCATCGACCAAAGCCTGCGCACGCCTGGCCACGGCCTGGTTGGGCGACTTGAGCAACTCGCTGGCGATGCTGATGGCCAGTTCCGCCTCTCGCGGCCCGCCTTCTCCGTAAAAGGCCATCTCGGCGTAGGAGGCCCGACCGAATTCACTGGTCGAGGCGGCATACAGGCTTCGCGCTTTGACCAGGTCACGCGCCACCAGACGGCCATCACGGTACAGGTTGCCTAGGTTGGACCGTGCTACAGGGTTGCCAGCCTCTGCGGCCTTGCTCGTATAGGTAACCGCCAGCTCAGCCGACGGCTCAGCCTGTACGCCCTGCAAGTGTTCAAAACCCAAACTCACCTGCGCACTGGCCAAGCCGGCGTCAGCCGCCTGCCGCAGCAAGGCGATGCCCTTCCTGGCATCGCGCGCAGGGTACTTGGCATCGAGCAGCAGACGAGCCATAGCCTCCTGACAGGGAGCATCACCCGCATCGGCCTGGGCCTGACAGGCCTGCCGAGCGCCTTCGTAATTGGAATCACGCAGGGCCTGGGCAGCTTGTCTGGCGGCCTCGGCATCGGCAAAGGCCGGTGATGAAAGCAGCGCCAAGGCGGCGGCGATAAGGGGGATCGAACGCATGGACCGCTCCTGATATTGAATTTATGGACAGCAATCTAAGGACCGGCGATTCTATGCGGGCCATGGTGCGCCTGACTCTCGAACACTCCTATTGAAGGAGACTCTCAAGATGTTTAAAACCGCTCGCCGACAGGCACTGATTGCCGGACTGTTGGGTATGCTGCTGGCCCCCATGAGCATGCTGGCTCAGGATTGGCCCGACAAGCCAATCCGGCTTGTCATTAACTTTGCACCGGGCAGTTCGCCCGACGTTTTGGGCCGCGCAGTCACCACACCGCTGGGCTAGAAGGCGTTGACCACACTTAAGGGCGAAAAAATACAAACGCCCTGTTCGGGATACGCTTGCGTTGCTGCGGGGGGCTTTTCAGGGGACCAGAAGCCAGGAGACACAATGACTCATGCGAATCAATCGCTTGGAATGAATCTCGGCGACTGACGGCGCCCGTCAGTCCTGGTGCTCCAGCTCCTGAGGAGCCAGCACTGGGAGCACGGCTGGCAAGCGCAGCAGTTGGTCCAGTGGCACGGCGCGGGCGTAGAGCCAGCCCTGGGCGCGGGGGCAGCCCAGGTCGATCAGCTGCTGGCGTTGCGCCGGGGTCTGAATGCCCTCGGCCGTGACCTGCAGCCCCAGCGCCGATGCCATGTCAATCAGCACCTGGACGATGCGCGTGCCCGGTCCGCTTTCCATGCCGGCGACAAAATGGCGATCGATCTTCAGGCGGCTGATGGGAAAGCCCGACAAACGGCTGAGCGACGAATAGCCCATGCCAAAGTCGTCAATGACCAGCGGCACGCCAATGCCGGAGAGCATTTGCAGCTGCTGCATCAGGTTTTGCTCGCCGTGGGCGATGTCGCTTTCGGTAATTTCTATCTCCAGGCCCAGCAGGCTGTTCGGCTGGTGCTCCAGCTGTTCGGTGATGGCATTGAACAGCCGAAAATCCCGAAAAGCTTGCGGCGAGACGTTGAAGGCGATCACTGCGCCTGCAAAGCGCTGGCGGATGGCCGCTTGATCCGCCATGATTTGATGAAACACGTAAAGCGCCACTTGCTCGGCCAGATGCAGCTCCTCGGCGATGCCGATGAACTCCGTCGGCGAGATCACGCCCAGCTCCGGGTCGGTCCAGCGCAGCAAGGCCTCCAGGCCAATCAGCTCGCCGCTGCGCATGTCGACCTCCGGCTGGTAGTGCACCTCTAAAACCTGCTCGCTCAGGGCCTGGGGCAGCTTGGACTGAATCAGTTGGGCACGGTGCAGCTTGCGCCCCATGGCCTCGTCATACCAAGTCACGCTGCCGCGACGGGTTTTCTTGCCCTCGTTCAAGGCGATGTCAGCGCAGATCATGAGCTCGTTGAAGTTGTCGGCGTCGACGCGGTAGCGAGCCACGCCCACGCTCACGCCGGCGGCGACCAGGCCCACGTCGGTCCTGACCACCAACTGGTTCAGGTCGGTAAAGAGCTTTTGGCGCAGGCTGGTCAAGTTCATATCCGCCGGTATGTCGGCCAGCGCAATGAACTCGTCGCCTGAACGCCGGCACAAGATGTGGCCCGCCGGCAGTCGCGCCGACAAATGCTTGGCAATGGCCTGGATGACGACATCGCCAATCTCGTGGCCGTAGTTATCATTCAAGGCTTTGAGCCGGTCCATGTCCGTGAACAGCAGCGCGGTCGAACTTGTCTGGGCCGATGGTGCGTCCAAGCGGTGCTGGGCCAGCTCGGTCAGCTGGCGAAAGTTGGGCAGCCCGGTCAGCGCGTCGTGATAGGCCAAAAAACGCAGCCTCTCCTCTGCTTGTTTGAGCTGTGACACGTCCGTGATCACCGCCACGCGCCCGGTGGTCTGGCCGCTGGCGTCCACGATATGAGATATCGCGGTAGTCGTGGGAATTTGCGAGCCATCCCGGTGCACAAAAAAGGTCTCGCCGTGCCACACCTTGTCCGCATTCAGACTCTGCAGTATGGCCGCCTGTGCGTCGCCGCTGCCAACAGGTCGGTACAGCGTTCCCGCCAGCTGCCCCAGCAGTTCGGCGCGCGAATAGCCCGTCATGCGCGCCAGGGCAGGGTTGACCTCAACGATTTTCCCTTCTTTGTCTGTGACCAAAATAGCCTCGGCGGCTGTCATGAAAACCAGCGATGTGGTGCGCAACTCGTCGGTCACTTCCTTTTGCTGCACCAGCATTTGGCCCAAGGTTTTGAAGACCTGCGAAATTTCGTCCTGGTGCTGCTGTTGCACCGGTTTGACAAACTGGCCAGCCAAAATGTTTTGACAATACAGCACCAGTTGATCCAGCCGGTCGCTGGTGTTGGTTGCAAAGTCCTGGGTCCAGTACTTCACGCGCAGCAGGATCCAATGGCTCAGCAGAAACGCCATCGCCAGCAGGCCCAGCAACACCAGCAAGGTGTCCCAAAGCGGCTGGGTTAGCTGAACCTGCAGCGCGATTTTTTGCCCGTCGCCCGAGATCCAGGCGGTTTTTTCGTGCTTGATCGCCAGCGTCTTGTCAGCCCAGCCTGAGGCGGCCTCGTTGCCCAGGCTCAGGCTAACCCCGGTCTTGTCCCGTGCCAGGCCTTTGAGCGAGGCCTGCAGATTGGTACTGCCCATAATGAAGCCGACCGGCAGCGTCACCAGGGGCGAATAGATCGGCCGGACGTAGACGAGCATTTCGCCATCACCGTTTGGCGCGGGCAGCAAGCCGTAGCCCGAAGTCGAGCCGCTGATCGCCTTTGCAACCGGTGTCGAGGCCAGCAGCCGCTCGGCCTGCGCTGGATTCGGCGCCATGAGCAAGCGGCCACGGT
>CANHGF010000249.1 GCA_947460065.1 Comamonadaceae bacterium | reverse complement strand
TCTGTATCTTTTCCTGCGCTGCCTGCACCCGGTGCTGGGCCAGCACCAGCTCGTAATAGGCCATGGCCGCTTCGGCCACCACACTGGCCTCTGTTTCAGCCTGCGATTGGCTGGAAACCGCGATGTCCAGCTCAGCCAGCGCCGCGCGCGCCTTGGTCACCGTGGTGCCAGCGTCCTTGGCCAGGGGCTGGGTCAGGGTCAGACCCCAGAAGGTGCGGTTATCACGAGCGCCATCGGGCCGACCGTCCTTCTCGTTGATATTGGTGATAAAGCGCGACAGGGTGGACTTGGCCTCGACCTTGGCGCCCGAAGGCAAGAGCTGGCTGAGACCCACCGAATAGTCCTGGCCGTCGCGCAGGTAGAAGCCAGCTTGGTCGCGGGTGAGCTTTTCCTCATAGGTATTGGGCTGGCGGTTGCGGCCGTCGGTGGCCGACAAGGTGACCATGGGCTGAAAGATCGCCGCTGCGCGGTCGATGCCGGTGGCGGCAATACCGGCCTCGGCCCGCTTGCTGCGGATGTCCTTGTTGGCCTCGCGCACCTGCATCACCAGTTCACGCAGGCTCAGCGCTGCAGGCGCTGCAGGCGCCGCCTGCCGACCCGCCTCTGATGCGGTCGACTGGGCCCAAACCGCCGGAGCAGCCCCAAGCACGCCCAGCGCCAGCAGGCCTGCACCGCAACAGGGCCGCCAAGCCGGATCCCACACCTTTTTACGCCACTGACTCAATACAGGAAGCTGTCCCATGATCCAACACCTTAGAAAGAGGGCCCCAGGCCGAGGTACCGGCACCGGGGGATGCCGCAAGGGCTCACTGCAAGGTCTGCTTGGCCCGACCAACGCCGCTGGCGCCGACCTTGAGCTCTTCCACAGCCGGCGCGTCGGCAGGCCTTTTCAGGCTAGCCAGGCGCTCGATCTGCGACAGCGAGATCAGATGCGCATAGATCGCCGGCAGATAGCCCTTCTGGCGAATCTCGGCGAACTTGGTGTCGGTGAAGTTGTTCAGCCGCTCCTCGTTGATGACGTAGCAGCCGGTGATGTTGCGCACCTTGTTGGCCGCATTGACCCGCATATTCAGCGGCGTGAGCAGGTTGTTTTGGACCAAGAACTTGCCAAATTCGTGCGTCATCGTGTCCATCTGCTGCAACTCGCCGAGGTAGCGCTTGACGTTCTCGATCACCTGGGTGGCGTTGCCCTGCTCGTCGAACATCGGGGCGCCCTCGGTGTCGCTGAGCAGATCGCTGGCCTCGTCGACGCAGACGATAAAGCGGTCGGCCTCGGGTGCCTTGGTCAGCGCGAAGGGGTAGCGGCGGATGATGGCGGGGATGTAGGAGCCCATCCATTGGCCCTGACCATCGACAAACAGGTTCTCGCCGGCATCCAGACCCATCAGGGCCACAGGCCGGAACTGGTCGTTATCCTTGTCCTCCAGAAACACCAGCGGGTAGATGGCAGCGGCACGGGCAAACTCATGCACAGTGACGTAGGCCACATGAAACTTGGACGCGAACCGAAAATCATTGCTGGCCCGTATCTTTTTCCCACCATGGCGGTCTTTGTTAACGGGAACCACTCGCTCAAACATGTGAAGCACTCCTTGATCAATAAAAATACCCAGCAAACAAAAATGGCAAACGCCAAGTCCGACCTCAGGGCCGAGAGTCTGGCGAAACATTTTGTTACCGAGCTCGGACCATGATAAATTCGATCAAATAAAAGTCAAAGACTGTAAAATCGACATAAGCAGCACGAAATCCGACATTTATGAGCAGGAAAACCGTTTTCGTACTGCAAAATAGTTTTCATCAGTTCCAACGAACCTTATCGAAAGTAGTCATTGTTTTTCTGACCGCGTGGCTGGGCGCCGTCACGATCAGCATGGCTCAGCCGCTGCAGGCCGATCAAACCCGGGTGGATGGACTGCAGGGTCTGGCCGTGTTGGAGGACCCGCAGGGCCTTCTGAGCATCGAGCAGGTGCGCAGCGCGCAGTCGCAAGAGCGCTTCGAGCCCTGGCCCGCCGAGCGGGGACAGATCAACCTGGGCTACACCGCCTCGACCTACTGGGTCCGCGTCCCGATCCAAAAGCAGGCCGATGCGCCGAGCCAGTGGGTGCTGGAGCTGCCCTACTTTCAGCTGCGCACGGTGGACTTCTATGCGCCCGGGCGCTCGCCGATACGGACGGGCTCTGCCCTGCCCATGGACAGCCGCCCCTATCTGCACCGCTTTTTCGCCTTTCCCGTGGAGCCCAGCATCGAAGCCCAGTACCACTACTTGCGGGTGCGCGGCAGTTCGCATAGCCTGACGGTGCCGCTGGTGCTGTGGCAGGAGCCGGCATTTCGCGCCAATACACAAAACACGCTGGTGATCCAGTTCCTGTATTTCGGCGGCTTGCTGGCGCTGTGCATCTACAACCTGTTCCTAGCCGCCTCTCTTCGAGACGCGCGCTTTTTGCTCTACGCCGTATTCGCTGGCGTATTTGGCACGGCCATGCTGGCCGGCAACGGGCTGGGGCAGATGTTTTTATGGCCTGGCCTGGCCGAACTGGACAACGTCGCGCAGATCCTGTTTCTCAGCCTGGCCGGCGCGATGCTGATGCTCTTTAGCCAACGCTTCCTGCAAGCCAAACGGTTTACGCCCAGGATCTCGCTGGCCCTGGAAGGCCTGGCCCTGGCCTACCTGCTGACCGCAGGCTTGTTGGCCGCCAGCATCTGGGTCGCACTGCCGGTCTTGGTGCTCGGTCAAATGGTGGGGGGCCTGACGCTACTGGCCGGTGTGCTGATCCCGGTGGCGGGCGTAAAAGTGCTGCGACGCGGACAGAAGAGCACCCGGTTTTTCCTGCTGGCCTGGCTGGTGCTGTGGACCGGTGCGATGGTGGCCGTCGCGCGCGCCTATGGCTGGCTGCCGACCAACACCTTCACCGCCTACAGCCTGCAGATTTCTTCGGCGCTGGAGATGCTGCTGCTGGCCCTGGCGATGGCCGATGTGATTGACCTGGAGCGGCGCGAGCGTGAGGCCGCGCAGAAAAGCGCTCTGCTGGCTCAGCAAAGGCTGCTCGAAGAGTCCAAAAGCGCGGAACTGCGCCTGGAGCAGGCGGTGCAGGAACGCACCTTGCAACTGGAAGCCGCGCTCGATGCCCAGAACCAGCTTTTCAAGCGCTATGTGCGCTTCGGCTCGCTGATCTCCCACGAGTTCCGCAACCCCCTGGGCATCGTCAACAGCCAGATCAGCCTGCTGCGCAAGGAGCATGAGCGAGGTCAGCTGTCCCTGGACAAGCGGCTCACCATCATGAGCGAGGCGACCCGCAGGCTGCTGTCCTTGTTCGAAACCTGGATGAAGGGCGACCGCCTGCAAGAGGCGATGCAGGAAATCAGGCCGCAGGGCATTGCGCTGAACGCCTGGCTGCGCGAGCTGATCGACTCACAAGCCCTGCTGCGTGACAAGCACCCGATCGAGCTTGAGCTGAGCCATTCGGTTGGCGAGCTCTGGGCCGACGAGGGCCTTCTGGAAGTGGCTTTATTCAACCTGGTCGACAACGCCTGCAAGTACTCTGAACCAGGCCGGCCGGTGGTGATCGAGACCCGGGCCAAGCCCGGCTGGGTGGGCATCGCGGTGACCGACCAGGGCTGCGGCATCGACGTCAAAGATCATGGAGTGATCTTTGAAGACTATTACCGGGTCCGCCCGGAAGGCACGGTGGCCGGGATTGGCTTGGGCCTGGCCTTTGTGCGGCGCATCGTCCAATTGCACCACGGCCAACTGGAGCTGAGCAGCGCGCTCGGGCAAGGCAGCTGTTTTTGCCTCTGGCTACCGCACAATCTGACCCAAGCCCACGACCTGCCATGAATCTCCCAGACCCAAGCCAAGGCCGCGTCCTGGTGATCGAAGACGAGCCCCAGTTGCTCGATGCCACCGTCACCTATCTGAACATGGAAGGCTTCGTGGCCGACGGCGTGGCGGGCTTGCATGCAGCCACGCGGTGGATGCGCACCCACCCTTTCGACCTTCTGATCCTAGATCTCGGCCTGGGCGACGGCGACGGCCTGACCTGGCTCCACCAAAACAGCGCCTTGCAAGACAAAGGGGTGATCATCACCACCGCCCGCGGCGAGAGCGCGCAGCGCATTGAAGGCATCAAGGCAGGTGCCGATGTGTACCTGGTCAAGCCGGTCCAATTGGAAGAACTGGCCTCACTGGTGACCAATCTGCTGCGCCGCATGCGCGGCAGTGCCAGCCCCAACTGGACCCTCGACCGCACCGACTGGACCCTGCGTTCGGGCTCGGGCCTGGCCGTCAGGCTGACGCATTCGGAGTCGGTCTTGCTGCAACGATTGGCCCACAAGCCGGGGGCAGTGGTCAGCCGGCAGGACCTGGCCACAAGCTTAGGCCACGACCCCGAAGCCTACGACTTCAGGCGCATGGAGATCTTGGTCAGACGCCTGCGCCAGAAGGTCAAGACCAGCCTGGGCATCGACTTGCCGCTGGAGACCGTGCGCAAGATCGGCTACGCCTTCACCACCTCTATTCAGGTGCGCTGAGCCGATGTGGGAGCGGGAGAGCCTCTTTGTGGGAGATGCTATGGATGCCTCCCTGCCTACGGGCAGGAAAGCAGGAAGGTGATTTGGTGTTGGCCGGGTATGGGGTGGATC
>CANHGF010000248.1 GCA_947460065.1 Comamonadaceae bacterium | reverse complement strand
GAGGGAGGGGACGTCTTGGTGCAAGCTGTGCAGCAGTTCACGCGCTGGCCAATTCGGCCTTCTTGACCGTTTCCATGGCAGCCTCTTCCGAGCCACGAATCACCAGCACCGGTACCTGCGCGGCGCGGATGATCTGCTCGGCGCCACTGCCGAGCAGCACCCGGCCGATGCCGCGACGGCCGTGTGTGCCCAAAACGATAAGGTCCGCGTGATAGCTCTGGACCTCCTTGTTGACCACCTCAGCCAGGCGCTGCCCGGCAGCCTCCACCAGCCTATGGTCAGCGTCGACACCGGCCGATTTGGCGACCTCCATCGCCTGTCCCAAGACGGCCAAACCGTTGTCGCGCATCACCTTGGTCAGGTCGCCGGGGTGAGCGCCATAGGGGTCATAGGCAATGATCTGGGTCAACTCCTCGATCACATGGATCAGGCGAACAGCGCCGGCCGATTCGCGGGCCATTTGCAGGGCGGCCACCAGGGCGCTGGTGGACGTCTGGCTGCCGTCGATGGGAACAAGAATTCTTTTGTACATAAGGCTCTCCGGTGGGTGGATCGATGACCGCAGTGTGCGGACAGGGGCTCATCCAGGCCTTGATGTGCGTCAAGGCCTGGTCAATTGACTTACTGAATCGCCACGCGGCTGTAGTCCTTCTGCGCCTTCTTCGGCAACTCCAGCGACAGCACACCCTTGTCGTATTGCGCCTTGACCTTGCCTTCATCAATGTCCTGCGCCAGCGAAAAGCTGCGCGAGATATTGCCCTGGTAACGCTCGCTGCGCAGGAGCTTGTCACCGTTGGTGGCTGGCTTGGACTCGCGCTTGATTTCGGCGTCAATCTGCACCAGATTACCGTGCACGCGCACATCGATGTCTTCCTTGTTCACACCGGGCAGATCGGCATGAACCGCATAGGCCTGGGGCGTCTCGCTCACATCGATGCGCATGCGCAGAGCGGGTACATCAAGGTCGCCGTTCCAGGGCGACAAAAAACGGCGGAAGGCGGTTTCTATGGAATCGCCCAAGCCGGGCTCAGGCAGACGAATCTGGTTCATGGTTCCTCCTGTGGATGAGTTCGAGACGACAGGCCGCAGCCTGTGGGAACACTCTAAGTCAGGGTCTGCGCAAACAGACACTTTGACCGCGCGCACTTGCAGCTGTTGCGCGCGCTTACTTGCCCGACCGTGGCTGGTTGATCCAGGGCGCCTGCAGACTCAATACGCCAGACTTTGACCTCGCACAAGGCGCTTGAACACTACAGACCTTAGGCTGAGCGCTGACTCGCTAAAGCGTCACTCCAGTACAGCCGTGCTGGCTGCCACAGGCATGATGCAACCATGACCATTCGAAATCTGCATTCGCTTTTTTCGCCGCGCAGCGTCGCCCTGGTCGGCGCCTCTGAGCGACCCAACAGCCTGGGTGCGGTGCTGCTGCGCAATATGCTGCAGGGCGGATTTAAGGGTCCGATCTGGCCGGTCAATCCCAAGCACAGCACCGTGCTGGGACTGCAGGCATGGCCAGATCTGGCCAGCCTGCCCGAAGCGCCAGAGCTGGCCATCATCTGCACACCGGCAGGCACGGTGGTCGAACTCATACAGGCGCTGGGCGAGCGCGGTACGCGCGCGGCCATTGTGATCAGCGCCGGCCTCAAGCAGCCCTGGCGCCCTGATCCTTCGCGCAGCATTGAGCAGGCCATGCTGGAAGCCGCCCGACCGCACCTGCTGCGCATTCTTGGGCCCAATTGCCTGGGCGCATTGGTGCCGGCCGTGGGCCTGAACGCCAGCTTTGCGCCGGCGCAGGCCTTACTCGGACCCTTGGCCTTCGTCAGCCAATCGGGGGCGCTGGCCACCGCCATGCTCGACTGGGCGGCCGAGCGCGGCATCGGCTTTTCGCATTTCGTCTCACTGGGCGACAGCGCCGACGTGGACTTTGGCGACATGCTGGACTACCTGGCCACAGATGCCCGCACCGAGGCCATCTTGCTCTACATCGAATCGGTGCGACAGGCCCGCAAATTCATGTCAGCTGCAAGGGCAGCGGCGCGTAACAAGCCGGTCATCCTGGTCAAAGCCGGCCGAGCACCCGAAGGCGCACGTGCAGCGGCATCGCACACCGGCGCCTTGGCAGGCTCAGACAGCGTCTTCGATGTGGCGGTGCGCCGCGCTGGCATGCTGCGGGTCGATACGCTCGAAGCCCTGTTCGACGCCGCGCAGACGCTGGCGCATGGGCGAGGGGGCAGGGCGCCCAGCCTGGCGCATTACCCGCAGGGGCGGCTGCTCATTCTCACCAACGGTGGGGGTGCCGGCGTGCTGGCCGCCGACGCCCTTAGCCTAGGCGGCGGGCGCTTGGCCACGCTACAGGTATCCACAATGGCCGCACTTCATGCTTGCCTGCCCGCCACCTGGTCTCACGGCAATCCGGTCGACATCATTGGTGATGCGCCGGTGCAGCGCTATGTCGATGCCTTGCAGGTGGTGCTTGCCGCCGAGGAGGTCGACGGTGTGCTGTTCATGCATGCGCCCACCGCAGTCGTGCCCGCCGAAGATATTGCACGCGCCTGCCTACCGCTGCTGCAAGCGGCCCACAAGCCGGTGCTGACCAGCTGGGTCGGCGGGCTGGCGGTAGCCCACGCCCGCAGCCTCAGCCACGAGGCGAGCCTGCCCAGCCACGACACACCCGAACGCGCGGTCGCTGCCTGGCTGCAAATGCACAACTACGCCCGCAACCAAATCGCCTTGCAACAGTGGGTCCGCTCACAGCCGCCTGATCCACCGAGCGGACGCGTGCAGGCACAAGCCCTGATCGCGCAGGCCAGGCAGGAGGGCAGGGCCTGGCTGGGTGATGAGGCCACGCTGAAGTTGCTGCAGGCCTACGGGCTGCCGGTGGTCAAGACCGAGCGCTGCGACAGCGCCGAGCAGGCGGGCGCAGCCGCTGAGCGCATGACTTATCCGGTGGCGCTCAAACTCATCTCCGCGCAGGTGGTTCACAAGAGCGACGTGGGGGGAGTGGCCCTGAACCTGCGCAATCGGGCCGATGTACTGGCTGCCGCCGAAAAAATGCGCAATCAGCTCGCCGACAAATTGCCGAGCGCACAGCTGAGCGGCTTTACGGTGCAGGCCATGGCCGAGCGCCCTGCCGCGCTGGAACTGATTGTGGGCATGCACAGCGATCCGTCTTTCGGCCCGGTCCTGCTCCTGGGTGAGGGCGGGGTGCAGGTCGAGCTCAGCGCACGCCATGCGCTGGCGCTGCCGCCACTCGATGAAGAGCTGGCCAAAGACCTCATCGAGCGCAGCGGCTTGCTGCCCTTGCTGGCGGGCTTTCGGGGGCGCCCTGCTTGCGACACAGCCGCTTTGGTGGCTAGTTTGATTAAGCTATCGACCCTCGCCACCGAACTGAGCGACTTGGTGGAGATCGACGTCAACCCCCTGTTGATCGATGAGAAGGGCGTGCTTGCGGTCGATGCCCGCGCCCGCCTGCGCCCCCTGGAGCAGGCCGCCGTACCGCCGGCCATCCTGCCTTACCCGGCCGAGCTGGAGGAGACCATGGATATAAAAGGCCAGATGCTCATGATCCGTCCGATACGGCCCAGTGACGGCCTGGCTCTTCAGCAGTTTTATGCCCAGGCCAGCCCACAAGATCTGCGCCTGCGATTTTTTGCCGCGCGGCGCGAAGTGCCGCTGTCAGAACTGGCGCGCTACAGCCAGATCGACTACGACCGCGAAATGACCTTTATCGCTTTGGCGCCTGGCAACGACCCGGCTGAACTGTGCGCCGAGGTGCGCGCTGTCTGCGGCCCCGACAAGCGCAGCGCGGAGCTTTCCTTGCAGGTGGGCAGCGCCTGGCAGCGGCGCGGCCTGGGCGAGCGCCTGCTGCGCAAGATGATCGACTACCTGCGCAGCCAAGGCACCTCGGAGCTGGTGGGTCTGTCCATGACCGAGAACCAGACCATGCTGCAACTGGCGCGCCGACTGGGCTTTGCGATCGAGCCCTTGCCGCAGGACGCCAGCGTACAGATGCGGCTCTTGCTGCGGCCCCCGTCGGGCAGTGAGTCTTAGAGCGCCTGCACGCTGCGCTGGGGCAGTCCAGGGGCGGTGGCTGGAGAATTGGGCAGAATCGGTTTTTTGATTCAAGCTCACAACCCATGCAAGTCCATCCCCAGCTCGATCTGTATTTCCAACGCGAGATTGGCATCCCCGCTGACGCCGTCTGGCGCGCCTGGACTCAGCCTGAGCTCTTGATGCAATGGTTTTGCCCGCGGCCCTGGAAGGTGGTGGACTGTGAGATCGATTTGCGGCCCGGGGGCGTGTTTTCGACCACGATGCAGTCACCCGAAGGCCAGCGCATGCCGGCCATGCCGGGCAGCTATCTGCAGGTCGAGCCGCTTAGCCGCCTGGTCTGGACCAACGCCTTGGGGCCCGGGTTCAGGCCGATGCCGACGAGCAACGCCGCCGAGGGTCCGCCAAGCTTTATGTTTGTCGCCGAGCTACGTTTTGAAGCACGGGCTTCAAATACGCTTTACCGTGCCTGCGTGCGCCACGCCGATGCGCAAAGCCGTGAGCACCATGCGGCCATGGGCTTTGAGCAGGGCTGGGGCATCGCGCTGGATCAGTTGGTGGAGTTGATGGGGCCCGAGCGGTCCTGAGGTTCTC
>CANHGF010000247.1 GCA_947460065.1 Comamonadaceae bacterium | reverse complement strand
GACGTTCGAACACCGCCATGCTCTCCACATGCGCGGTATGCGAAAACATATTGACTACCCCGGCCGCAAGGCACCGGTAACCGGCCTCGTTGACGAGAAGTCCGGCATCGCGCGCCAGCGTGGCCGGGTTGCAGCTCACATACACGATGCGTCTGGGCGGGTGCCAGTCGGCCGGCGGGGTGACGGCGGGAATGACGAAGGCATCGGTCTTGACGCCGTCCTTGTTCACCCGCGCACGCGCCTTGCCGTGCGGATGCAGGGCCACCAGGGCCTTGATGAGTTCAAAAGCGCCCTCGCGCGGCGGATCGATCAGCCACTTGTCGGCCGCGCCGTCAGCTGCCAGCAGCTCGGGCGTCATCTCGAACAAATTGCGCGCCGCAAACGTCGTCTCGCACAGCGAGCCCAGCGCAGCGGCCTGCCGGCGCTGTTGGTTGAACTGCAGGTTGTGGCGGGAGCGCTCAATCAGCGCTGCGCTGCCCTCGATGCCCAGCACCGATCGGGCCTGGGTGGCCAGCGGCAGTGTGAAATTGCCCAGGCCGCAAAACCAGTCAATCACCCGCTCGTGCTTTTGCACCTGTAGCAGCCCCATGGCCCGCTCGACCAGGACCCGATTGATATAGGGATTGACCTGAGTGAAATCGGTGGGTTTGAAGGGCATCACGATGCCAAACTCAGGCAAGTCGTAGGCCAGCGCCGGCACCGCAGCGTCGAGCAGGTGCACCGTATCGGGCCCCTTGGGCTGCAACCACCACTGCAAGCCGGGCCGGCTTGCAGCAAAGGCGCGCAGCTTGTCGCTATCGGCCTGGTTCAGCGGCTCCAAATGCCGCAAGACCAGGGCAGTGATGCGCTGCCCTCCAACCTCGCCGCAGGCCAGCTCAATCTGCGGGCAGGTCTCGCGCGCCTGCAGCGAGCCGATCAGTTCGCGCAGCGGCATCAGCATACGGCTGACGTCCTCCGGCAGAACCAGACACTGACCGATGTCGGCCACATACTGGCTCTTGCGCTCATGAAAGCCCACCAGCACTGTCTCCTTCTTGCGCACATAGCGCACCGACAGCCGGGCTCGAAAGCGGTAATGCCAGCTCGGTCCTTCCATCGGCCTGAGCATGCGCTCGGCGCGCAAACGGCCGAGGTGCTCAAACTGATCCTCCAGCACCCGCTGCTTGACCGCCACCTGAGCGCTGGGGTTGAGGTGCTGCATCTTGCAGCCGCCGCAGGCGCCCTGGTGCAGGCCAAAGTGCGGGCAGGCCGGCCGCACCCGCTGCGAAGACTCGTGCAGAACATCAAGCACCGTGGCCTTTTCAAAGCTGCTCTTCTTGCGGTTGATGTTGGCCGTCACCCGCTCAAAAGGCAAAGCCCCTTCGATAAACACCACCTTGCCGTCGGCACGGTGGGCAATGCCCTGGGCGTCCATGTCGAGCGACTCGACGGCAAACACCTCAGGGCGATGGGAGTCAGGCTGCAAATAGGCGGGAGTCGGGGTATCGGCCTGCACATCCACAGGCCGGGAAGTCGAGAAAGTCATGGCCCGATTGTCGCAGCCCGCCTTGCTCACTTCCCCAGAGGGGGAGGAAATGAAAACAAGGTCCAAATGCGCTGACCTCCACCCCCCCCGAGGGGGCGTGACGCTCAGCCCCAGGCCGCCAAATACTCTTGCCAGTGCGGCTCATTGGGCGCAAGCTGGCCCAGGGTGCTCTTCACGAAATCGATCTCCTGGGCATATTCGGCCTCGAGCAAGCCGCCGCGCATCTTCTGGAAACGGCAGTAGAGCAAATAGGTGTTCATCACGTCGGTTTCGCAGTAGCGCCGGATGTCTTCGAGCTTGCCGTCGCGGTAGGCGCCATAAACCGCGGAGCCGTCCATACCCAGCTTGCCCGGAAAGCCGCAGAGCTTGGCCAGCGCATCGAGTGGCGCGTTGTTCTTAGGGCTGTACATGGCCAGCAAGTCCATCAAATCCAGATGGCGCATGTGGTAGCGGCTGATGTAGTTGTTCCACTTGAACTCGCGGCTGTCATGGTCGCCGCCATCGCCCATGTCCCAATACTTGCTCGCCACCACGCCATGCTTGAGGCCACGGTAATGCAGCACCGGCAGGTCAAAGCCACCGCCGTTCCAACTGACCAACTGGGGGACATGCTTTTCAACGGTGTTGAAAAACGTCTGGATGATCTTGCCCTCCTGGCTGTGCCCGTCGGACTCACGGTCGACAAAGGAATGGATGCGCAGGCCCTCGGCATTGCGAAAGACGCAGGAGATCACCAGCACCCGCTGCAAGTGCAGGGGCGCAAAGTCACTTTTGCCATCGGTCGCCCGCTGCGCCGCCCAGGCTTCATAGGCCTGGGCATCGTCCTCGCCCTGCGCCAAGCCCAGGGCACGCATGCCCGCGATGTCGGGAACAGATTCGATGTCAAACACCATCACAGGCCAGCTCATGGGACGCTCCTTGTTGTCAGGTCAGCAAGGATAAAGGATGTGGGAGCTGCGCCCTCGCGGCGATGCCGCGCTTGATCAACAGCTCCATCGCGCCGGGGCGGCGCTCCCACAGGGACTGATCGAAGCTGTGGGAAGGGCTGTGGAAGCTGCGCCCTCGCGGCAATGCTAAAGCCCTGGAGCTTTACTTCTTCTCAGCCGCTTCCTTGGGCACTTGCGCGGCCTCGTCCTTGGCGGCCAGCTTGGGCGCCTCGGGCTTGCACTCGGCCAGCACCTCCACCTTTTGGCCGCCCAGAGCCAATGCATTTTGCGCAGCGCAGATGACCTGCTTGCGGCTGCCCCAGTCGGCGGCGGCCAGGGCTTTTTTCAGGGATTCAACCGTGGCCTCGTCGGCTTGCCCAGAAGATAGCAGGCGCAGCACACCGACCCCCAGGTGGCGCTCAGGGCTGAGGCTCTTTTCCTTGGCGTAAGACGCCTCCAGATCCTTGGCAGTGACCCCATTGCTCAGGGCGGCGCGTACCGCATTGAGCTGCTGAGACTGCAGGCGCAATGGCTCGAGTTCCTTTTGTGCGGCTTGCAGGGCCTCAGTGACTTCCTCGAGCTTTTTTTCAGCACTTTCGCCGCGCTCGGTCATGGTCTGAACCTTGGCGGTATCTGTGCCCACCTTGCCGTGCAAATGCCAGGCGTAGCCTGCGCCCACGGCGGCTGCGATGAAGAGGAACAGTTCCAGAAAAAGGCGTTTCATGGTTCGGTCCCGGATCAGTTGGTCGCAATCGGCCGGCCGTTTTGCGGCTGTACCGGCCGCGAGCTGATCTTGAAGGGGTACTGCATGATCTGCTCGCGCGAAATATTGATCGGCTCCTTGATCACGTAATAACGCATATTTTCGGAGCAGGGCGGCGTGGTGAGCGATCCTTCATAGGTCAGGAAGTTCAGCTCACGCGGCAGCAAATTGGCGGGGTTGAACGCGACGCCCTCCGGCTGCACTTGCGGACCTTCCTTGGCCGGTGCGTGGCTCCACAGTTGCTTGATGCCGGGGTTCTCATTGCCCTCACGCAGCAGCACCACCAGCGTCACCTGCTTGCCGGCTTTGTCCCGGTGCAGCAAATGGATGCCCATGGGGAAGGACTTGCCATCGAGCTGCTCACCGCTGGGGCGTTGAAAGGTCATGCTGATCAGGTCATAGGGCATGCTGTCGATGCGCATCTTGCTGCCGGGCGCCACATTGACCTGCCAGGTCTTACCGTCATTGACGATGGCCAGCGGACCCGCCCGGTAATCATGGATCAACTCATATTTGACGCGCAGCAGTGGCCCCGCCAGATTGATCGGTGATTGGTTGCGACCGCGACCGCACATGGCGTAACGCTCGCCCCAGCTGTCCGGCCCCAGCGGGCCCTCGTAAGCCCAAGGTGGCATGGCGCTCGGAGGATTGGCTTCTTTCTTCTTGGCAGCCGCCTCTTCCAGGCGACGCTCGGCCGCAGTCTTGTCGTCCGTGGCCGGCTTGGCGGCATGCGCATCCTGGCCGTGGGTATCCTTGGCCTGCGCATCGGACCCAGGGGCAGCAGCCGACTTGGCTTGGGCAGCGCCCTGCTCTGGCTTGGCCCCGGCCTCTAGGTTTTGACAGCTCGAAAGCACCTCCACCTTCTGTCCAGCCGATGCCAGGGCACTTTGGGCTGCGCATATCACCTGCTTGCGGGTACCCCAGTCGGCCGTATCGAGCGCCTTCCTGAAGGCGTCGACCGCAGCCGGGTCAGCGCCGTCCTTGCTGAGCAGGCGCAAAACGCCCAGACCGAGCTGACGCTCGGGGCTGAGCGGCCCCTTTTCCTTTTTGTAAGCCGCTTCCAGGTCGCGCAGGGACTCGCCATTGGCAAACGCCGATTTGTAGGCGCTCAACTGCTGGGCCTGTTCCTGCAGGGGGGCCAACTCATCCTGCAACTCCTGCAGGGCTTTCTCGGACTCTGCCAACTTGGTGACAGCGCCCGCCGTCTTGGGCGTCAGCTCGGCCACCTGGGCCGCGACTCCAGCGCCAGCCTGATAGCGCATCCAGCCAAAGGCAGCGGCAGCGCCCAGGGCGATGACGAGCAGGAGGTCGAACAGGGTGCGTTTCATGGATCAGGAAACCGGGGTTGGTCGTAGAAGGTCGGATCGGAGGGGTAAAACTTGAGGCCTACTAGCGGCTGGCACTAAAGCTGATGCCGCTGCCCAATGGGTTT
>CANHGF010000246.1 GCA_947460065.1 Comamonadaceae bacterium | reverse complement strand
TCTCGAAGCTCAGCGCCTGGGCGCTGGCCTGGAGTCCGCGCTCGACCTGCTGCCAGCCCAGACGGCCGCTGAGCGAGCGCAAGGCCAGGCTGGGTAGCTTGGGGGCCAGCTGGGCCTGAACGTCTTGCAGCTGTACATCAGCCAGCGCGCCGACGATGCTGCCGCGCTCGACGTCCACCCAGGTGCGCAGCGCGCCGCGGCCGCGCTCGAGCGCAATGCCGGCCAACTGCGCATAGGCTTGCAGCGGCCGTGCCTCGATCCGGCTAAATTCTGCGTAGAGCTCGCCGCTCCATTGCCGCCAGCGACCGCTGGCCACGGACAGCAGCGGTTGGCGCAGCAGGCCGCGCAAGGTAAAGCGGTCGCCCCATTCGGGCGCGGGCGTGGCGTCCAGGCGCATGCTATGGCGCTGGCCTTGGTTGCGCATCACCCAATCGACCTGGCGCAGGTCGACCGCAATATCCTCCTGCTCGTCGCGCCAGCGCACAGTTGCACCCAGCAGCGCCCATTCACTTTGGGCAAACAGCCAATCCAGGGCTGGCTGCACATCAACCTGCGGCGCCTCGTTCATATCGATGCCGGCGATCAGAAAGCGGCCGTCGCGGGTACGCCGCAGCTCCAGCTCGGCTCCTTCGATGACCAGTTGCTCCAGTCCGAGTCTGAGCGATGAGCGCGGCGAGATGGCCACCAGAACCTGGGGCAGTTGCAGTGCGGCTTGGCCTTGGGCATCCAGCACCCGCACTTGCCGCAGGGTGAAAGAGGGAATGAGGCCGCCGGAGCGGGCCTCCAATTGACCGATTTCCAGGCGCAAACCGGTGCGTTGCTGGGCCAGTCTCTCCAGTGCCGGGCGAAATTCGTCGATACGCGGCACAATCACCCAGTGGAGCAGGGCCCAACCGAGACCCAGCAGCAGGGCACACATGAGCAAGAGCGCGAGCAGCCACCGGGTGGCTGCCGCCCAGAGCTTCAGGCGCAGCGGCATGATGGTGGGCGTGGAGGCAGATTGCGGCAGCATGGCTGTCTGGAATTATGACCTTCGACCGGGGTTTGTCCTGCTCTTTTGACGCAGACCGAACGCAAGCCCATGACACCGTTGCCAAGCCCGACGACGCCTCCTCCGGCCGACCTGCCCATGCAGGGACTTTCGGTTGGCCGCGATGCGGGCCACAGCCGCTACGTGCAGCGCATCCGTCGGCGTTATGCCGACCAGTTGGCCTGGTTGCCGACTGGAGCGCCGGATCGGGCCATGATGGTTCAGACTTTTGAGCGCCTGTGCGCTGCCGGTCATCACAGCGGCGCGGCTTTGCGCATCCTGCGTCAGTTGGTGCTCGAGCGTCTGGTGGTCCTGGACAGCCAGGCCAGCGAGCCGCTGGCGCTGGCCGTGGTCACCGGTGCCATGACCGAGCTGGCCGAATTGGCGCTCGATGTGGCCATGCGCCAGTCGGCCCAGGACCTGGACGCTCTCTACGGTCCGCCGCAGGTCGGTGAGGGCGAGCAGCAGCCGACCCGCCGCGCTTGCATGTGGGTGATCGGTATGGGCAAGCTTGGCGCGCGCGAGCTCAATGTCTCCAGCGACATCGACCTGATCTACATCTATGACGAGCAGGGCCACACCCAGGGCCGTGCTGACGGCCGTGGCGTGATCTCCAATCAGGAGTACTTTGCTCAGCAGGTCAAGGCGGTCCATGCGCTCATTGGTGAAGTCACCGAGCATGGCTTCGTGTTTCGGGTGGATTTGGCCCTGCGGCCCAACGGCAATTCCGGGCCGCCGGCTGTCTCGCTGGGCGCCCTGGAGGAATATTTCCAGGTGCAGGGCCGCGAGTGGGAGCGTTTTGCCTGGCTCAAGAGCCGGGTGGTGGCGCCTCTGGCCAGCCGCAGCGACGGCTCGACCGACGCCCTGCGCCAGCTGGTGCTGCCCTTCGTGTTTCGTCGCTACCTCGACTACAACGTGTTCGAGTCCCTGCGGGTGCTGCACCGTCAAATCCGCGAGCAGGCGGCGCGCCGGGCCGCCGGCCATCCCGAGCGCGCCAACGACGTCAAGCTCTCGCGCGGCGGCATTCGCGAGATCGAATTTACCGTGCAGTTGCTGCAGGTGGTGCGTGGCGGTCAGTTTCCCGAGCTGCGTACCCGACCCACGGTTGACGCCCTCGGGCGCATCAGCCGGGCCGGCTTGATGCCACCGGCCACTGCCGCGGGCCTGGCTCGGGCCTATGACTTTTTGCGCCGGGTCGAGCATCGCATTCAATATCTGGACGACCAGCAGACCCATTTGCTGCCCACCCAGGACGCCGATCTGGCCTGGATTGCAGCCACCCTGGGCTTTGCCCACACCGGTGCTTTTTTGGCCGAGCTTGACAGCCACCGCGAGCGTGTGGCCGAGGAGTTTGACAAGCTGCTGGGCGGTCACGCGCAGTGCGTGGGTTGCTCCAAGCCGGGTCAGCAGAGCGCGCCGCAGGATCTGACCGAACTGGTGCAGCGCGAGGGCGGGCAGTGGCCCGAGGCCCTGCGCACCCGTTTGCTGGCCTGGCAGGATCATCCGCGGGTGCTGGCGCTGCGCGAGGACTCGCGGGCGCGCCTGCTGCGCTTGGTGCAACGCTCCATCGCCTGGCTGGAGGGCGGCAGAGTCGGTCAGGACGGGGTGCTGCGGCTGATCGATTGGATAGAGCCACTGCTGCGGCGCGAGAGTTACCTGGCCTTGCTGATCGAGCGGCCCTCGGTGCATGAGCGATTGCTGCGACTGCTTGGCGCGGCGCGCTGGCCAGCGCGTTATCTGCTGGCGCATCCGGGCGTCATTGATGAGCTGGCCCATGGCCAGATGTTGCAGCAGCGCCTGGATCCCCAGGCTTTCACCCGGGAGTTGCAGGCGCGCCTGCAAGCGCTCCAGCGGACGGGTGAAGACGACGAAGAGGCCTGCCTGAACCTGCTGCGGCGCGCCCACCATGCCGAGGTGTTTCGCACCCTGGCTCGCGATGTCGAGGGCCTGCTCAGTGTCGAGCAGGTGGCCGATGACCTGAGTGCTCTGGCCGAAGCAGTGCTGAGCTTGACCGCGCAATGGTGTTGGCAGCGCCTGAAGCAAAAACACCGTGATCAACCGCAGTTGGCCATCATTGCCTACGGCAAACTGGGCGGCAAGGAGCTGGGCTACGGCAGCGATCTGGATGTGGTGTTCGTCTACGAAGACGCGGATGAGCGTGCGCCCGAAGTCTATGCAGCCTTTGCCCGCAAGCTGATCAACTGGCTGACGGTCAAGACCAGCGAGGGCGATCTGTTTGAGATCGACACCGCGCTGCGGCCCAATGGCAATTCGGGCCTGCTGGTCACCCGGTTCGCGGCCTATGCCGACTACCAGCAGCAGCGCGGCAGCAACACCGCTTGGACCTGGGAGCATCAGGCGATGACGCGGGCGAGGTTTGTGCTCGGATCGGCCGAGCTGCAAGGGCGCTTCGAGGCGGTACGCGGGCAGGTCATCATGGCCGAGCGCGACGCGGCGGCGCTGCGTGGCGAGATCGTCGCCATGCGCGACAAGGTCCGGGCCGCCCATCCGGTGCGCGGTGCCGATGTGTTTGACGTCAAGCACAGCGCCGGCGGCATGGTCGATGTGGAGTTTGTGGTGCAGTACCTGGTTCTGGCCCACGCCTGCAGCTACCCGCAGCTTGTCGATAACGTGGGCAATATTGCCCTGCTCGAGCGCGCTGAGCAGGCCGGCTTGCTGCCCGCTTCAATAGGTCAGGCCGCAGCGGGCGCCTATCGCGAGCTGCGCCGGGTCCAGCACCACGCCCGCCTCAATGAGGAGCCCACGCAGCTGCCCCTGACCGAGCTGGTCGAGCAACGTGAGGCGGTGCTGCGGCTGTGGCGTCAGGTGCTGGGCTGAGCGTCTGTTTTGAGGCGCTTGCGCTGTCCCCATGAGCTCCTGAGGCTTTGTCCCCTCGTTACACTGCCTGAATACGGGTTTCCCCCGAGGATTGATCATGAAACAAGCACATCTATGGCGCCTGGCCGGTCTAGGCGCGGTTTGGGCGCTAGCTTTTTCTGCGCCTGCTCAGGACAAGGCCGCCACGGCGGTGCGGCCGGCGCTGACGGTCAGTGCGGTGCAGCCACAGACCATGACCCTGCCGCAGGTGATGCAGGCCCATGGTTCGGTGGCCGCCTGGCAGGAGGCGCTGGTCGGCGCCGAGCTGCCTGGCCTCAAGCTCACCGAGGTACGGGTCAATGTGGGCGATGTGGTGCGGCGCGGCGACGTACTGGCCCTGCTGCAGTCCGACACTTTGCGCGCCGAGCTCGCGCAGACGCAGGCGGCGGTGGCTGAGGCCGAGGCGGCAGCGCAGGAGGCGCGTGCGCAGGCCGAGCGGGCCCGCTCGTTGCAGCAGCAGGGCTTTTTCAGCCCAGCGCAGTTGAGTGCCGCGCTGGCCAGTGAGGCCGTCGCACTGGCGCGGGTTCAGTCGGCGCGGGCGGCTTTGGCTTTGCAGCAGCTGCGGCTGGCGCAGGCCGAGGTGCGTGCACCCGACGCCGGCGTGATTTCGGCGCGCAACGCGACGGTCGGCAGCGTCGCCGGCGCCGGTGCCGAGCTGTTTCGGCTGATCCGTCAGGGCCGGCTCGAATGGCGCGCCGAGGTGACGGCGGCCGAATTGCCGCGGGTGCGGGTGGGCGCGCCGGTGCGCCTG
>CANHGF010000245.1 GCA_947460065.1 Comamonadaceae bacterium | reverse complement strand
TGGGGCTTGGCTCGCGCTGGCGAGAGAGAGTTGGGGTGAGGGCTGGGCGACAGCACCACCCTGACCCTGACCGTCACCCCGGCCCTCGCCCGCAGGGGCGGGAGAGGGGCTGGACGCAGCCGACGCCTCCAGCATCAGCACCGCCGAGCCTTCGGCGACCTTGTCGCCAAGCTTGACCTTGATTTCCTTGACCACACCGGCGTGGCTGGAGGGGATTTCCATCGAGGCTTTGTCGGACTCAACGGTGATCAGGCTTTGTTCGGCCTTGATGGTGTCGCCGGCCTGGACCAGCAGTTCAATGACCGAGACTTCCTTGAAGTCACCAATGTCGGGGACTTTGACCTCAATGAGGGATGCAGCACTCATAGATGGGGAGCTTTCATTTTCAGCGTGTAGAGCTCAATCGGCAGGGCCGAGTTTTTGTCGAATTCACAGCCCGCCGTCACACCGGCCAGAGCGATCTCGCGCGCGCTCTTGGCTTTATCCCAGCAGGCATGCATGGCCCCCAGCGCAAAGCTGCGGCCTGAGCCTATGCCCCAGAACTGTTTGAATTCAAAGATTTCACGGTAGCTGTAGAGTCCGTATATGCCGGTGTGGTTGGCAATGACCACACTGAACTGGCTGGACTCATAGGGATCGTTATCGTCTTCCTTGGTCTGCAGGTAAAACTGATCCTTGAGCACCGGGTGCAGGCGGGTGAAGGTGTCAAAAATCTCGTCCTTGCTGCCCAGCAGCACCTGCTCGGGCGGCAAGGCATTCATCGCCTTGCGAAGCACAGGAAAGTGCGCCACCGACCCGGCCATGCCCACATAGCTCACGCCCTGAGGTGTGTCGAGCCTGAGAATCTTGCTGTTGGTCTCAAAACGGCAGCCCAGCCGCGTATCACCAAAAGTCACCAAGGTATCGGCAGCGATTGCCACTTGCCCAGCCTTCTTCACAATCACCAATGTCGTCATGTGCTGCTCCGCTTGCGCCAACTACGGCACGAAAAACCGTAGGTTAACCGCACGGCACGGCTGAGCTTCACAGCAGCACACGGCGCATGTCGCCCAGGATCTGGCCGAGGTAGGCGTTAAAGCGCGCGGCCGCAGCGCCGTCGATCACGCGGTGGTCCCAGGTCAGCGACAGCGGCAGCATCAGGCGCGGCACAAACTCCTTGCCATTCCACACCGGCTCCATGCTGGACTTGCACACACCCAAGATCGCCACTTCAGGCGCATTGATGATGGGGGAGAAATAGCGCCCACCGATGCCGCCGAGACTGGAAATGGTGAAGGTTGCGCCGTTCATGTCGCCCGGAGCGAGCTTGCCCTCGCGCGCTTTCTTGGCCAGTTCGCTCATCTCCTGGCTGATTTGCAGGATGCCCTTCTTATCGGCGTCCTTGATCACCGGCACCATCAGGCCGTTGGGGGTATCGGCGGCAAAGCCGATGTGCCAATAGTTCTTGTAAATCAGAGCATCGCCGTCGAGCGAGCTGTTGAATTCGGGGAATTTCTTGAGGGCGGCAACGCTGGCTTTGATCAAGAAAGCCAGCATGGTGACCTTGATGCCGCTCTTCTCATTGTCCTTGTTGGTGGCCACCCGGAAGGCTTCGAGCTCAGTGATGTCGGCATCGTCGTGGTTGGTGACCGCCGGAATCATGATGGCGTTGCGGGTGAGGTTGGCGCCGCTGATCTTCTTGATGCGGCTCATCTCCTTGCGCTCGATGGGACCGAACTTGGCAAAGTCCACCTTGGGCCAAGGCAGCAGGTCCAGCCCGCTGCCGCTGGCTGCCGGCGCCTTGGCCGCCTGGACCTGAGCCTGCGCCCGGGTCTGAGCGCTGCCACTCATCACCGCTTGGGTAAATTTTTGAATATCTTCAGCAGTGATGCGGCCCTTGGGGCCTGAGCCTTTGACCTCGTCGATAGGCACGCCCAGCTCGCGGGCAAACTTGCGCACCGAAGGCGAGGCATGGGGCAGGCCTGGCGCGGGGGTGCCGGGCTGGTGAGCGGGCACGGCGGCCTGAACGAGGGCAGGGGCTTCGCTCCCTTTCCCGCTGGCGGGAGAAGGTGGGGGTGAGGGCTGGCTCGTAGCGACCACACCCTCACCCCGGCCCTCTCCCGCCGGGGCGGGAGAGGGGCTTGCAACTGGCGCTGCGCCATGAGCT
This sequence comes from Comamonadaceae bacterium, assembly GCA_947460065.1. GTDB lineage: Bacteria > Pseudomonadota > Gammaproteobacteria > Burkholderiales > Burkholderiaceae_C > Polaromonas. The sequence goes on along the minus strand of CANHGF010000245.1, from coordinate 2,532 downwards.
GCGCCTGCCGATTCGACGATAGCAATCACATCGCCGATGTTGACCTTGTCGCCCAACTTGATGGTGAGCTGTTTGAGGACACCGGCCACCGCCGATGGAATCTCCATTGAAGCCTTGTCGGACTCGACGGTGATCAGCGACTGCTCGACCTTGATCGCGTCGCCGGGCTTGGCCAGCAACTCAATGACCGAGACGTCCTTGAAGTCGCCGATATCGGGTACGCGCACTTCGACGATGGACGATCCCCCTGCCCCGCTGGAGAAGGCTTGGGCTGGAGGCGCGGTCGGTGCAGCGGCGGCGGGCGCCGCCGCCGCCCGGACTTCACTGGCCGGGACAGGGCTGGAAGCAGCGGCTTCGAGCACCACAATCACCGAGCCTTGCTTGACCTTGTCACCGAGCTTGACCTTGATCTCCTTGACGACGCCAGCCTGGCTGGACGGAATTTCCATGGAGGCCTTGTCGGATTCCACCGTGATCAGCGACTGCTCAGCCTTGACCGTGTCGCCGGGTTTGACCAGCAATTCGATCACCGCGACCTCGTCGAAGTCTCCGATGTCCGGAACCTTGATGTCTACCAATGCCATGTGTGTTGTCTCCTGACGTGCGCGCCGCCTCAGGCGTACAGCGGGTTGGTCTTGTCGGCGTACAGGCCGTATTTCTTGAGGGCCTCGGCCACCTTGGCCGCTGGCAGCTCACCCTGCTCCGAGAGCGCCTTGAGTGCGGCGACCACGATGTAGTGGCGGTTGATCTCGAAGTGCTCGCGCAGCTTGCTGCGAAAGTCGCTGCGGCCAAAGCCGTCTGTGCCCAGCACCTTATAGGCGCGACCGGCCGGCACAAAAGGCCGGATCTGCTCGGCATAGGCCTTCATGTAGTCGGTCGAGGCAACCACTGGGCCGGCCTGCGCGGCCAGCTGCTGCGCCACAAAAGGCACACGCGGCGCATCAAGCGGATGCAGCAGGTTCCAGCGCTCGCAGTCCTGGCCATCACGTGCCAGCTCGTTGAAGCTCGGGCAACTCCAGACGGCGGCGGCCACACCCCAGTCGGCTTCCAGCAGTTGCTTGGCGGCCATGGACTCGCGCAAGATGGAGCCCGAGCCCAGCAGGTTGACCTGCAGCTTGCCCTTGCCGCCGACTTTGCCCGGCTCCTGTAGCAAATACATGCCCTTGATGATCTGCTCCTCGCTGCCGGCCTTCAGACCGGGCATGGCGTAGTTCTCATTGAGCAGGGTCAGGTAGTAGAAGACGTTTTCCTGCTTTTCGACCATGCGTTTGAGGCCATGCTGCATGATGACGGCCACCTCGTGGGCGAAGGTCGGGTCGTAACTGATGCAATTGGGGATGGTGCCAGCCAAGATGTGACTGTGGCCGTCCTCGTGCTGCAGGCCCTCGCCATTGAGCGTGGTGCGGCCCGAGGTACCGCCGAGCAGGAAGCCGCGCGCCTGCATGTCGCCCGCAGCCCAGGCCAGATCGCCGATGCGCTGAAAGCCGAACATCGAGTAGTACACGTAGAACGGGATCATGATCCTGTTGCTGGTGCTGTAGCTGGTGGCAGCGGCGATCCAGCTGGACATGCCGCCAGCCTCGTTGATGCCTTCCTGCAGGATCTGGCCGGCCTTGTCCTCGCGGTAGTACATCACCTGGTCCTTGTCGACCGGCGTGTATTGCTGGCCCGCAGGGTTGTAGATGCCGACCTGCCGGAACAGGCCTTCCATGCCGAAGGTACGCGCCTCGTCAACCAGGATGGGCACCACGCGCGGGCCCAGGGCCTGGTCGCGCAGCAGCTGGGTCAAGAAACGCACATAGGCCTGGGTGGTGGAAATCTCGCGGCCTTCTGCAGTGGGCTCGAGCACGGCCTTGAAAGTCTCTAGCGAAGGCACGGTAAAGCTCTCTTCGGCGCGGGTGCGACGATGCGGCAGGTAGCCGCCCAGGGCCTGGCGCCTCTCGTGCAGGTACTTCATCTCCGGGGTGTCATCGGCCGGCTTGTAAAACGGCAGCTTGGGCAGCTCGCTGTCGGGAACCGGAATATTGAAGCGGTCGCGGAAGATCTTGATGTCCTCGTCGGTGAGCTTCTTGGTCTGGTGCACCGTGTTCTTGCCCTCGCCGGCCTTGCCCATGCCAAAGCCCTTGACGGTCTTGATCAAAAGCACGGTGGGCTGGCCCTTGTGCTTGACCGCAGCGTCATAAGCCGCGTACACCTTTTGCGGATCATGGCCGCCACGGCGCAGGTTCCAGATGTCGTCGTCGCTCAGGTGCGCCACCATCTCCAGCGTGCGCGGATCACGGCCGAAGAAGTGCTTGCGCACATAAGCGCCGTCGTTGGCCTTGAAGGCTTGGTAGTCGCCGTCCAAGGTTTCCATCATGATGCGGCGCAAAGCACCGTCTTTGTCGCGGGCAATCAGCGGATCCCAATTACTGCCCCAAATGAGCTTGATGACGTTCCACCCGGCACCTCGGAATTCACCTTCCAGTTCTTGGATGATCTTGCCGTTGCCACGCACCCGGCCATCCAAGCGCTGCAAATTGCAATTGATGA
>CANHGF010000244.1 GCA_947460065.1 Comamonadaceae bacterium | reverse complement strand
GGTCACCAACACCGGTGAGGCGGCTGCGCAACTGATTTCGCGGCACTGGATCATTTGCGACGCCAACGGGCTGCGCGAAGAGGTCAAGGGCCTGGGCGTGGTCGGCCAGCAGCCCCTGCTGCGGCCGGGCGAATCGTTTCAATACACCAGCGGCTGCCGACTGCGCACCCGCAGCGGCACCATGCACGGGAGCTATTTTTTTGTGGCTGAAGATGCAACCCGCTTCGAATCTGAGATTGCCCTGTTCGTGCTGGAGGAAGAATCCTCCTCCTCGCCGCGCGTGATTCACTGACGCGGCCGCGCAAATTCGGGCGCTATGCTTGCGGCCCATGGGCGAATTTGATCTGATTGCACGCTACTTCACGCGCCGGCCGCAGCGCGCGCTGCTGGGGGTGGGCGATGACTGCGCCTTGTTGCAGCCCCGGCCTGGCACGCAGCTGGCCATCTCCTGCGACATGCTGGTCGAGGGTCGGCACTTCTTTGCCAATGTGGACCCCGAGAGCCTGGGCCACAAGGCGCTGGCGGTCAACCTCAGTGATTTGGCCGCCTGCGGCGCACGGCCGCTGGCCTTCACGCTGGCGCTGGCCTTGCCTGAGGTCGACGAGGCCTGGCTGTCGGCGTTTTCACGCGGCCTGTTCGCGCTGGCCGATGCCCACAGCTGCGAGCTGATCGGTGGCGACACCACCCAAGGCCCGCTGAACATCTGCATCACCGTCTTCGGCGAGACCGAAGGGCAGCCGCTGCTGCGCAGCGGCGCGCAGGTGGGCGACGAGATTTATGTCAGCGGCCAACTCGGCGACGCGCATCTGGCGCTGCAAGGTCTGCTCGGGCGCATCACACTGCCGGCCGATCTGCTGGCCCAGACGCGCCAGCGCCTGGAGCGGCCCGATCCCAGAGTGGCTCTGGGCCTGGCCCTGCGCGGCCTGGCCAGCGCCGCCATTGATGTGAGCGACGGTCTGGTCGGCGATATCGGCCACCTGCTCAAGACCTCGCGTGTCGGCGCCACTTTGGAGGCCGCCGCCTTAGCGCCGCTCTTGGGCGCAGGCGCGCATCCGGCCTGGCCGGCTCTGGCCCAGCACAGCCTCGGTCATGTGCTGGCCGGCGGCGACGACTACGAACTCGCATTTACTGCGCCCGTCTCGGCCCGAGATGCCCTGACCAAGGTCAGCGAACACACCGGCGTGCGCTTGAGCCGCATCGGCCGCATTGAGGCCGAACCCGGCCTGCGGCTGGTCGATGCCCAAGGCCAGGCTATGGACTACAGCGCACGCTCCTTTGACCACTTCGCACCTGCCCAATGATCAACACACCGCCCGCTGCAGCAGCGCCCATGTTTCGGCCCAATGCGCGCTTCATGCTCGCGCACCCGGCGCACTTCATCGCGCTGGGTTTTGGCTCTGGACTGGCGAGCATCGCCCCGGGCACGGTCGGTACGCTGTGGGCCTGGCTCGCATTTTTGGTGATGGACCTGTTTCTCAGCCCAGTGGCTATCGGCTGGGTGATTGCGGCCTGCCTGCCTCTGGGCTGGTGGGCCTGCACCGTCACCGCGCAAAACATGGCGGTGGCCGACTCTGGGCATATTGTGTGGGATGAGGTCGTGGCGTTTTGGATCATCCTGTGGCTGCTGCTCCCAGCCGGCTTGGGGACACAGATCGCTGCTTTTGCCCTTTTTCGGTTTTTTGACGCGGTCAAATTCGGACCGGTCGCCTGGGCCGACCGGACGTTCAAGGGCCTGGGCCCACGCGGCGGTTTTGGCATCATGCTCGACGATCTGGTGGCCGCTTTTTGCACCCTGCTGGTCCTCGCACTGTGGAGCCAATTTCGATCATGAGTGATTTGCCCTTGACCCAAGAGGTGGCCGCTTTGCTGCTTGGCCGTGGCCTGCTGCTGGCCACTGCCGAGAGCTGCACCGGCGGACTGATCGCCGGCGCCTGCACCGACTTGGCCGGCTCTAGCCTGTGGTTCGATCGCGGCTTTGTCACCTACTCCAATGCCGCCAAGCACGACATGCTGGGTGTGGCGTCCGAGCTGATCGAGCGCCACGGCGCGGTCAGCGAGCCGGTGGCACGGGCCATGGCCAGCGGCGCACTGCAGCGTTCGGCAGCGCAGGTGAGCCTGGCCGTCACCGGTGTGGCCGGCCCCGGCGGCGGCAGCGCCGACAAGCCGGTAGGCACCGTCTGGTTCGCCTGGGCCAGTGGCCAGCAGGTGCAGTCAGAGCGCCGGCAATTTGAGGGGGACCGAGCAGCGGTGCGCGCGGCCACGGTCGAGCACGCGCTGCGCGGCGTACTGGCGCTGGTCGCACCAACTTCAAGCCACTGAGCCCCTCGGCTCGCCCGAGTCGTCCACCGAGAAGCGATATTGAAACTGCCCCCGCACGGTTTGGCCCGGTTCGTAAATGCAAGGCCCCCAGAGGGGCTGGTTGGGGGCATCGGGCAGATGCTGCGGTTCCAGGCACAAGCCCGCGCCGCTGCCATGCACCCGGCCGTGCTTGCCAGCATGGCGCGGCAGGCTGCCGTCCATCGCCGCGCTGCTGAAAAGCTGCAGGCCCGGTGCGTCTGACCAGACCTCCATCACGATGCCACTGAGCGGCGAGCGCAGCCGCGCCTGGCGCCGCAGACCGCCGGCCGACGCAGTGACAAATGCATGGTCATAGCCGAGCACCGGGCCGAGCCTGAGCTGCGCATGGCCTTGCGCCAAAGCCTGGCTGACAGGCCGCATCTGACGAAAATCGAAAGCGGTGCCAGCCACCGGCTCAAAATGGCCCAGCGGTATGCGGTCTGGACCGATCGGTACAAAGTGCTCGGCATCGATCTGCAGCTCATGGCCCAGCGCACTGGGCGACACATCGCCGTCCAGATTGAAAAACGGATGGCTGGTGAAGTTCAGCGGCGTGGCCGCAGCGCTGACCGTGGCGCTGTACTCGAGGATCAAGGCAGCACCGTCCAGTCGGTGATGCACCTGCAATTGAACCTGTCCCGCAAAGCCGTCGTCGGCAAAGGTCCAGCCCAGACTCAGGCGCTGGCTGTCGCAGGCCAGTACCTCAAACACCTGATGCCGGCTGCCCTGCGGACCGCCGTGCAGGCAGTGGGGTCCGTCGTTGGCCGGCAAGGCATGGAGCTCACCGCCGCGGCGATAGCGGGCCTGCGCGATGCGATTGGCGAAGCGGCCGATGAAGGCGCCCATCGAGGCCATGCCCCCCTGCAATTGCGCCAGGCTGTCGTGGCCCAGCACCACGTCGCGCAGCCGGCCTTCGCGGTCGGGCACGATCAGCTGCAGCAGCCGTGCGCCGTGGTTGCACCAGGAGGCTTCGATCTGCGGCGAGCGCAGGGTGTAGAGACCCACCTGGCACCCACCGACTTGGCCGGCAAAGCGCTGCGGATCGAGCCGGCGCATCAGGTGATCGGTGCCGGGTTGAACAGCACCAGATCGTTGTGCAGCTTCCAGTGCTCGGCCCAGGTCTTTTGGCCGCTGGCCACCGCCAGCAGCAGTTCGAACAATTCCTGGCCGGCCTCTTCGATGCTCAGCTGCCCATCGGCGATGCGGCCTGCATTGAGGTCCATCAGGTCGTGCCAGCGGCGAGCCAGCTCGCTGCGGGTGGCCACCTTGATCACCGGACAAGCCTGCAGACCGTAGGGCGTGCCGCGGCCGGTGGTGAACACATGCAGGTTCATGCCGGCGGCCAGTTGCAAGGTGCCGCAAATAAAGTCGCTGGCCGGGGTGGCGGCAAACACCAGGCCGCGCTGCTCGGGTCGCAGCTTCTCGCCGGGGGCCAGCACATGGCTGATCGCCGCGCTGCCGCTCTTGACGATGGAGCCCATGGCTTTTTCGACGATGTTGGACAGGCCGCCGGCCTTGTTGCCCGGCGTGGTGTTGGCGCTGCGATCGACCCGGCCGCGCTCCAGATATTGGTCGTACCAGGCCAGCTCGCGCACGATGCCTTCGGCCACCTCGGGCGTGGCGGCACGGGCGGTGAGTTGCTCGACCGCGTCGCGCACCTCGGTGTTCTCGGAAAACATCACGGTGGCGCCGGCGCGCACCAGCAAATCGGCCATGGCGCCGACGGCCGGGTTGGCGGTCACGCCTGAGAGCGCATCGCTGCCGCCGCATTGCACGCCCACCACCAAAGCGCTGGCCGGCACCGTCTGGCGCCTGCGCGCATTGAGCCGCTCCAGATGCGGCCGGGCGCTTTGCACGATCGCATCGATCATTGAGGCAAAGCCCACATGCTGCGCGTCTTGCAGGCAGACCTGGTGCATGCCCTGGGCGCTGGCAATCGGCAGGCTGCCGGCCGGCAGCAGGCGATCAGGCTGCAGCTTTTCGCAGCCCAGGCTTACCAGCATCACCTCGCCGCCAAAATTCGGATTGAGCGCAATGTGGCGCAGCGTGCGGATGGGAATTTCGGCCCCTGGCGCATCGATGGCCACGCCGCAGCCATAGCTGTGCTCGAGCGCGACCACACCGTCGACCTGCGGGTACAGCGGCAGCAGCTCGCGCCGTATGCGTTCGGCTGCGACATCTACCACGCCGGCCACACACTGCACCGTGGTGCTGATGGCCAGTAAATTGCGCGTGCCCACCGAGCCGTCTGCATTGACATAGCCTGCAAAGGTACGGCCCTCGAGCGGGGCGAGCGCGGGCGCAGCGGCGGTGGCCAGCGGCAGGCCTTGCAGGGCCCGGGCCGATG
>CANHGF010000243.1 GCA_947460065.1 Comamonadaceae bacterium | reverse complement strand
TGGGGCGAACATACCGACGAGGTCTTGCGCGAAGCTGGCTACTCGGATTCTGAAATCGAACAGTTTCACACGCAAGAGGTGGTTTGAGCATGGCACAAGTTCTTCATAGCATCGATGGCCATGTGGCCACCATCGTGCTGGCCAATGAGGCCAAGTACAACGCCATGACCTTGGGCATGTGGGTCGAGCTGGGCTCTTTGCTCGGGCGCCTGCGCGAGGATGAATCGGTGCGCGTGGTGGTGCTGCGCGGCCAGGGCGAAAAGGCTTTTGTCTCGGGCGCCGACATCTCCGAATTCGAAAAGCAGCGCAGCGGCCCCGAAGCCATTGCCGCCTATGACCGCGCAGTCGATCAGGCGCAAAGCGCGCTGGCCACCTTCCCGCGCCCAGTGATTGCCGCCATCAGCGGCATCTGCTTTGGCGGCGGCCTGGGCTTGGCACTCAGCTGCGACCTGCGCTATTGCAGCCCCGGCTCACGCTTTCGCATGCCGGCCGCTCGGCTGGGCCTGGGCTACGCCTGGCGCAGCATGAAGTCGCTGGTCGGCGCGCTCGGGGCCATGAACACCGCTGAAGCGTTTTTCACCGCCACCATCTACAACGCCGAGCCAGCGCAAAAGCTCGGCATCGTGCAGTCGGTGCATGAAGATGTCTTCACCCACGTTGCTCAGACCGCTCAACTCATTGCTGGCAATGCACCGCTGACCATACGCGCGGCCAAGCTGGCCATGATCGAGATGCGCCACGCCGATCAGCCCGATGCGACGATCGTCGATGCTGCAGTGGCCGACTGCTTTGCCAGCCAGGATTATGTGGAAGGCCGACGTGCCTTTACCGAAAAACGCCCGCCCGAGTTCAAGGGCCTCTGAACCGCAAGGAGTTGCCATGGGACTGCAAGGCAAGACCATCCTCATCACTGGCGCATCGGCCGGCATAGGCCGCGCCTGCGCGATGCAGTTGGCCGCACAGGGCGCGCACATCATCGCGCTGGGCCGGCGCCAGGACGCGCTCGACGCCCTGGCCGCTGCGCTGCCTGCGGGCCAGGTACGCACCCTGGCCGGCGACCTCAATGACGAGGCCTTCATCGGCCAGATCGAGGCGCTCGCGCCGACTCTGGATGCTTTCGTCAACAACGCCGGCGTACTGCGCTACGCGCCCATCCTGGACCTCACCCCTGAAGACAGCGCCTGGATGTTTCAAACCAATGTGCTGGCGGCGCTGCGGGTGACGCAGGTGATCGCGCGGGCCATGGTGCAAAAAAAGCGCGGCCATATTGTGTTCATGTCTTCGATTGCCGCGCGCGAGGTCTACCGCCTCGCCTCGGTCTACAGCGCCACCAAGCACGCCCTGTCGGCGCTGGCCCGCTCGTTTCGCATTGAGCTGCAAAGCCAGGGCATCAAGGTCACCGAGGTGGCCCCAGGCATGGTCGATACCGAAATCCGCGCCGCCAGCACCCACCCCGATGTGCTGGCCTCGGTGGCCAACCGCAAATTCAAAGCCTTGACGGCTGACGAGGTTGCGCAGGCGGTGGTCTATGCCCTGAGCGCCGAGCCCAATTGCTGCCCCGATCTGATCGAGCTGCGCCCCCAGGGCTCGGCCTGACCCTCAACCCGCAACGCCCGGAGAACCCAGCCATGGCCACCCGAAAAACCACCGCTGTCAGCAAACCCGCGCCTAAACCTGCGCCTAAATCCGCGCCTCAACCCGCTGCAAAAAAGAGCGCCGCGACCGTAAAGGCAGCGCCCGCGAAGAAAGCAGCTACCGCTAAAAAGGCAGCCCCTGCGAAGAGAGCGGCGTCTGCAAAGAAAGCGGCGCCCAAGCCGGGCAAGCCGCCTAAGATCAACTGGAAGCCGCAAACCTTCGTGGCCAGTCACCTCAAGGATGCCGCTTTCAAAACCGGTTTGCGCACTTACGCGGCCTACCGCGACCTGCACACTGAAAAAGCCACCGGCGGCGCGGTGCAGGCCCATGTCATTCGACTGCTCGGAAAATGCGACCCTAAGGTGGTCAGCATCCCGCACTACCACGGCGTGCAGTTTCAATTCCTGTACATGCTCAAGGGCTGGATGATCGGTGAGTACGAGGGCGCGGGCCGCGTGAAGATGACGGCTGGCTCTAGCTGGATACAGCCACCGGGCATACGCCACCAGGTGATCGACTATTCCGACGGCTGCGAGATGCTCGAGATCATCCTGCCGGCTAACTTCGAGACGGTCGAGCTGTGACGCCTGTTCAGACCACTGTAGGGAGCTTCCTGTGAAAAAACCCCAGAACCTCAGCCTGCTGAGCCTGATCATCCCGGCCATCGTGATCGCCATCTGGCAGGTCATCGGCAGCCGGCCCGGCATGCAGGCCATGATCCCCAGCCCCACCCTGGTGCTGTCGGCTTGGTACGACTGGATGTTCGGCAAGGCCGGCGGCATGAGCTTGAACCCTTACCTTGGCACTTGGTGGTCCAACGTCGAGTATTCAGGCGTGCGGGTCATCCAAGGCTTTGCCTTGTCCATTGCGGTGGGTGTGCCGCTGGGTCTCATGATCGGTTGGAACCGCTTGGTGGCCACCATGGCCGACCCGATGGTGCAGGTGCTGCGTCCCATCCCGATTACCGCTTGGCTGCCCTTTTCCATTGCGGTCTTTGGCATTCGCGATCTGGGCTCGATCTCGCTGATTTTTGTCGGCGGCTTTTTTGCCATCGTGGTTAACACCACTCAAGGCGCGCGCGACGTCGACAAGAACCTGATGCGCGCTGCGCGCATGATGGGCGCCTCCTCCTGGACGCTGCTGCGCCGGGTGGTCTTGCCCGCAGCCCTGCCCAACATCTTCACCGGCATGCGCATCGGCCTGGGCATCGCCTGGACGGCGGTGGTGGCCGCCGAAATGGTGGCCGTCAAGTCCGGCCTCGGCTATGTGCTGTGGGACGCCTATTACGTGGGCCGCATGGACATCGTGTTTGCCGATATGGCCTCCATCGGCATCATGGGCTTCATCAGTGACCGCGTGATCATCCTGATCGAGCGGCGCGTGCTGCGCTGGCGCCTGCTGCAAAACCACTGAACTCCCCAACAGGAACACAAGCCATGTCGCACATTCATATCGACAAGGTCTTCAAGACCTACCCCGGCGATCCGCCGGTTGAAGCCCTCAAGGACATACACCTGGACATTGCCCCCGGCGAGTTTGTGGCGCTGCTGGGGCCTTCGGGCTGCGGCAAGTCCACCTTGCTCAATCTGGTGGCCAGCTTTGAGCCCCTGAGCTCGGGCACCCTGACTGTCGGTGGCCAAGCGGTGTCTGCACCCGGCCCGGACCGTGGGGTGGTGTTCCAGGAGGCGGCCCTGTTCCCCTGGCTCAGCGTGTGGGAGAACGTCGTCTTCGGGCCCAAAGCCCAGGGCCAGTCGCCTGAGCAGTACAAGGAGCGCGCCGAGCAGATGCTTGAATTGGTGGGCCTGAGCGACTTCAAGAACCACTTGCCGATTCAGCTATCGGGCGGCATGCGCCAGCGGGTGGGCATCGCCCGGGTGCTGACCTTGGGCTCCAAAGTGCTGCTGATGGACGAGCCCTTTGGCGCGCTTGATGCCCAGACCCGCCTGTCCATGCAAGAGCTCTTGCTCTCGGTCTGGGACAAGCTCAAGCCCACGGTGATTTTTGTCACCCACGACATCGACGAGGCCTTGTTCCTGGCCGACACGGTGCATGTGATGTCGGCACGGCCGGGCCGCATCGAGACCACGATCAAGGTCGATCTGGCCAGACCGCGCAACATCGACGTGACCGCGACCCCGGCCTTCAACGCAATGAAGCTCTCGATCCTGCACACCATCCGTGGTCACTGACGGCATGCGCCCACAAAAAAGCCGGCCCGCAGGCCGGCTTTTGCTGCTGCACTTGCGCTGTTTAACGGCGACCGCGGATCTCGCGCGCCAGGCTGTCGTCGAACAGCTCGGTGGCCTGCTTGGTCACATCGGTCTGAATCACGCCCTGCTTGAAGGAGGCTTCGGCCAAACGGGACACCTGCTCGCGGTCCAAAATGCCGCCGAGCTTGATCAGCTTGTGCGACTCGCGGGTGACTTCCAGCGGCAGGCCGGTGTAGGCCGAGTAGGCGTTGACGAAGGCATTGCTGTCCTTGGCCAGCTTTTCCTCGGCGTTCAGGTAGGCCCACAGGAAGCGTCGGATGACCTCGCGGCGCTTGGCATAGGACTCGCCCGAAGCGGCCAGCAGACCCAGCTCGGAGCCAACGGCCTTGGACTTGCTGTAGTCCACCAAGTTGGTGGCAAAGTAGGCGGCGCCTTCGGCAACCACGCCCGACTCAAACGGCTCCCAGCTCAGGATGGCGTCCACGTCGCCGCGCTTGAGCGCTTGCACGAAGGCGGTGCCGCCGCCTTGCACGTTCACTGCCTGGAAGGTGTTGTACGGAATGTTGTTTTCCACCAGGGTCATGGCCCAGGCGAACCACACTGCGGAGCCGGGGGCCACTGCCACCTTCTTGCCCTTGAGGTCGTTCCAGTTGTTGATGGTCACGCCCTTGCGCACCACCAGGTACTTGGGCGAGGTGGCCACGCCGGTCAGACCGATGATGTTCTTGGAGCCCTGGCTGGCGGCAATGGCCAGGTCAGCCGGACCGACAGCGCTGACGTCCACCGAGCTGGACAGCAAGGCGGTGCGAGCGTCGGCGTAGCGCACGAACTCCGCGCGCTTGACGTCGATGTTCATTTT
>CANHGF010000242.1 GCA_947460065.1 Comamonadaceae bacterium | reverse complement strand
CCGTGGTGGGGCGAGCCTATGGTGATGACTTCCTGGCGCCTGGCCAATTCATCACTTTGTGTGGCCAACCAACTGCGGATGACCAGGCCGCCCATGCTGTGTCCGACCAGCAGGGGCTCCAGGCCTGTGGCCTCGATCAGCTTGTGCCGCGCTTGATCCAGCCCCCGTGCTTGATGGGCAATATCGGATTGCGGTGGTTCCAGGGTAATCGCTACAAAAGGAATGCCAGCCTGGCGCAGGCGAGGCATCCAAGCATTCCAGAAGCCTCGATTGCAGTAAAAGCCATGCACCAGCAGCACACCTCGCCGCCCCCGCGCCTCGGGCGCAAGGTGATCCGCATGGGCCCGATGGCGCCATGGCTGGTGCCAAGCGAAGACGCGCAGACCCATCAGGGCCTCCTGATAGCCGGCCTTGAACCACTGCGCCAGGCCGGGGTAGGGCTGCACCGCCGCCTGCGGATCGCCCCATGTGCGCCGCGCCGATTCTTGCCGGGCCAGGCGCGATGCCCATAGCAACTCCAGCGCGAGCGCCGGCGTATGCGGCACCAGTACAAGCATTGCCCATGCGGACATGGCCCATCGGCCCTGATAGGCCCAGGCCGTCGCCCAGGCCAGGGCCCAGCCCGTCAGACTGAGGGTCATGAGCTGTTGAAGGCGAGCGTTGCTCATCATGCCCCGCATGGTAGCGGGCGGGCACATCCCCTGCGGGCCAATCCCTGGCGGCCCAGAGATTGGGCTGGGGCTGACCCTTCACTCTGGCTTATCGCATACTCACCGTCCATGAATTCTCCGCCTATGGCCCACGGCCGCATGCGACTGGGTGCGGGCATTGGCTTTGCGCTGGCGGCCGGCCTGGCCTGGGGGCTGGTGTTTGTGGCGCCGGTGCTGTTGCCCGACTATTCGCCGGCCATGCTGACCTTTGGCCGCTACCTGGCTTTCGGCTTGATCGCGCTGCCGCTGGCTTGGCGCGATCGCCGCGCGCTCGCGCAGCTAAGCCGTGCCGACTGGATCGCTGCGCTCAAGCTGGCTGCGGTGGGCAATGTGCTGTACTACTTGGCGCTGTCGGCTGCGATTCAGAGTGCCGGTGTGCCGCTGCCCACGGTGATCATCGGCACGCTGCCGGTGGTGATCGCGGTGAGCGCGAACCTGTCGCGCAAAGAGATCGGCTGGCGACGCCTGCTGCTGCCGCTGCTGCTCATGGCCGCCGGTGTGGCCTTCGTCAACCAGGCCGAGCTCGAGCGCCTCAACAGGGTCGGACTCGGCGCGGCCGATCTGACGGTGGGGCTGCTCTTGGCCCTGGCCGCTTTAGCGTGCTGGACCTGGTACCCCATCCGCAACGCCGCCTGGGTACAGGCCAACCCGAATGTGGGTTCGGGCACCTGGGCGACGGCGCAGGGCATCGCCACTTTGCCGCTGGCAGCCACCGGCATGGCGCTCTACCTGGGGCTGAGCGGGGCGTTGTTCAGCCAGGCACCCTTAGGCCCCCGGCCCGAGGCCTATCTGGGCCTGATGCTGGCCATTGGCCTGCTGGCCTCCTGGCTGGGCACCTTGTGCTGGAACCGTGCCAGTGCCTTGCTGCCCACCTCATTGGCTGGCCAGCTCATCGTGTTCGAAACCCTGGCCGCGCTGGCCTATGGTTTCATGCACCGAGGGGTGATGCCCGAGCCGACGGCCTGGGTGGGCATTGCCTTGTTGCTGGCGGGTGTGCTGGCCGGCAGCAGAGCCTTTGCAGCGGCGCGGTGACGCCGGCCGCGCTCGGTGCGGCATCAGACGGCGCCGCCGTACAAGCTCGGTTTGATGTAAATCAAGCCCTCGGCCGCCCGTTGCCAGAGACTGCGGGCAAGGAGGACTGCCGCCATGTCCGAACAAAAAATCCTGGTCTGGGACGCCCCGGTGCGGGTATTTCACCTGCTGTTGATGCTCAGCTTCGCCGGAGCTTGGTTCACGGCCGAGCTCGATGGCTGGCGTTTGACGCACATCAGCTTGGGCTACACCGTGGCCGCCCTGGTGCTGTTTCGATTGATCTGGGGTGTGGTCGGCACGCGCTATGCGCGGTTTTCCGAATTCGTGCCCAGCCCCCGCTCTGTCGTGAGCGATCTGGGCAGCCTGTTTTCCAAGGGGTCCGAGCAGCGTGTCGGTCACAGCCCGGCCGGGGCAGTGGCCATTGTTCTGCTGCTGGCCCTGGGTCTCTTGGTGCCGCTCAGTGGCTGGGCTGTGCTCAATGAAGTCGCAACGTCTTGGCTCGAGGAGGTGCACGAGCTTCTGGGTACCGGCATGGGGATTTTGGTCTTGGCGCATATTGCCGGCGTCTTGCTGGCCAGCTGGCTGCATCGCCAGAACTTGGTCTCTGCCATGGTCACGGGCCTGAAGCCCGGTGAGCCTGGGCAGGCGATCCACCGGTCCTGGTGGACGCTCGCCGTGGTCTTGCTCCTGGCGGTGTTGGGATTTTGGAGTTTGCAGTGGCGCACAGCCGCCCAGGGCGGGGTGATCGGGCCGCAGCAGGTGCTGGCTGCGCAGCAGGACGATCGCGAACCGGCCGATAACGAAGACTGAGCCAGGCCGAGGTCGTAGCGCGGGGCTGCGACAATAGGGCCATGTCACCGCAAAGAATTCTGGTCCCTATCGGTGGGGTCTTGTTAATTGCTCTGGGCTACTACTACGCCGGCTGGGCGGGCGTGGCCTTGAGCGCAGGCGCTTTGGTCATGTGGATACTGCTGCATTTCACTCGGCTGATGCGTGTGCTGCAGAGGGCGGCACAGCGCCCTATCGGCTACCTGGACAGCGCGGTCATGCTCCATGTCAAGCTCAAGCCGGGCATGACGCTCATGCACGTGATCGCGATGACCCGCGCCCTGGGTGAGTTGCGCAGCGAAAAGGACGCCCAGCCCGAGGTCTACCGCTGGACCGACAGCACCGACTCCTGGGTGGAGTGCACTTTTGCCGGCGGGCGCCTGACCGCCCATCAGATGCACCGACCGCCGCCGCCGGATCAGAGCGCCGATCAGGAGCCTGCCGCCCCCTTGCCGCCGTCCCCCTAAAATGCTTGGTCCGACGGCTGCCGGGCCCTGCGCGGCCCTTGCCCGAACCCTGACCGATTGTTGAAAAGGATTTAGCACATGGCTCCCATTCCCGCTTCCATGGACGACCGCGACGGCAAGATCTGGATGGACGGCCAGATGGTCGAATGGCGCGATGCCAAGATCCATGTGCTCTCGCACACCCTGCACTACGGCTGCGGCGCCTTTGAAGGCGTGCGCGCCTACAAAACCGAGCAAGGCACCGCCATCTACCGCTTGCAAGAGCACACCCAGCGCCTGTTCAACAGCGCCAAGATCCTGCGCATGAACATTCCCTTCAGCCTGGAAGAGGTGATGCAGGCGCAAAAAGACGTGGTGCGCCTGAACAATCTGGAGAGCTGCTACATCCGGCCGCTGACCTGGATCGGCTCGCAAAAGCTGGGCGTCTCGCCCAGGGGCAACAAGATTCACGTCATGGTGGCGGCCTGGGCCTGGGGCGCTTACCTGGGCGAAGAGGGCATGAAGCGCGGCATCCGGGTCAAGACCTCGAGCTTCACCCGTCACCATGTCAACATCACCATGACGCAGGCCAAGGCGGTGAGCAACTACACCAACTCCATCCTGGCGAATATGGAGGCCCTGGACGAGGGCTACGACGAAGCGCTGCTGCTCGATACGGCTGGTTTTGTCAGCGAAGGCGCGGGCGAGAACATCTTCGTGGTCAAAGACGGCGTGGTCTACACGCCCGACCTGTCGGCCGGCGCGCTCAATGGCATCACCCGCAACACCATCTTGCACATCTGCAAGGACCTGGGTCTGGAGCTGGTGCAAAAGCGCATCACCCGCGACGAAATTTATATCTCTGACGAGGCCTTCTTCACCGGCACCGCCGCTGAAGTCACGCCCATTCGCGAGCTCGACCGGATTCAATTGGGCGCCGGCAGCCGTGGCCCCATCACTGAAAAAATTCAAACGGCCTTCTTCGACATCGTCAATGGCCGCAACCCCAAGTACTCGGCCTGGCTGGCCCCGGTCTGAGCAGGCGAGGCGGAGGCACACCCATGCAAGTCAAGGACAAGGGCCAGAAGGTCGAACTGCTGGCCAGTGAGCTCAACAGCCAGGGCGGGGTGTTTTGTCCCAACCCCTCGATGGCGCTGTGGAGCGGCCATCCGCGCGTCTACCTGAACGTGGCTGAGACCGGTTCGGTCCGCTGCCCCTACTGCGGCACCGTCTATCGGCTCAAGGACGGCGAGCATTTCCACCCGCACCACTGAGCGGGCCAGCGCGGCCGCAGGCCGCAGCCTGGTGATCGCGCCGCAATGGATAGGCGATGCGGTCATGACCGAGCCGCTGCTGCGTCGTTTGCACGCGCGCGGCGAGCGGCTGACGGTGGCCGCCCTGCCTTGGGTCGCGCCCATCTACCGCGCCATGCCGCAGGTGGCCGAGATTGTCGAGTTGCCCTTTGCACACGGGGGCTTGCAGTGGCGGGCCCGCCGGCAGATCGCCCAGCAACTCAGGGGCCGTTTTGAGACCGCCTATGTGCTTCCCAATTCCCTCAAGAGTGCCCTGGTGCCGCTGTGGGCCGACATCCCGCGCCGTGTGGGTTACCTCGGCGAGGCGCGGGTGGGCCTGCTTACCCACAGGCTCAAGAACCCCTCCAAGGGCAAACGGCCGCCCATGGTGGCTCTGTATTCGGCCCTG
>CANHGF010000241.1 GCA_947460065.1 Comamonadaceae bacterium | reverse complement strand
AGAAGTCGTCCTGGCGGGGCGGACTCATCACGCCATCTGGTTCATCAACGAGGCTGCGGCCAAAGGCGAGAACCGGGGCGGCGCCTACTACAACCTCGATGGCAAAAGTTTGGCCAAAGGCTATATGACGCCCCTGGAATCGGGCGTGTTGACGAGCAGCTTTTCAATGCGGATGAACCCTGTGCTCAGCCGTATGACCGCTCACAAGGGTGTTGATTACGCCGCGGCCACTGGCACGCCGGTACGCGCCGTGGCAGACGGTACGGTGGAATTTGCAGGCCGGCAAAATGGTTACGGCAACGTGATTTTTCTGAACCACGGCAAAGGCCACACGACCGTCTACGCTCATCTGCACAGCATGGCAGTGAGTCAAGGCCAAGCGGTCATTCAGGGGCAGTACCTAGGCGGCGTGGGTTCGACCGGTTGGGCCACGGGCCCCCACCTTCATTTCGAATTCCGCGTCGACGGCATCCATCAAGATCCAGAGCAGATGGCGCGTGTTGGAACCAGCAGCGGCCTGTCGGCTGCCGCCATGCCGGCTTTCAGACAATCGGCCAGCCAAATGCGTCAGCAACTGCGTGCTGGCGCAACCGTGCAACAGGCACTGATTCAGTAACCCGGCCTGATGGACTTCTGATGACGGCCCGATTTTTCATCGGCCTGATGTCGGGGACGTCCATGGACGGGGTCGATGGGGTGCTGGCCGACTTTTCAGGCGCTCCGCGCATCCTGGCTCAGGCCAGCCGGCCCATCCCCGATGCACTGCAGCAGGAGTTGCTCGCCCTCAACAGCCCGGGCGACAACGAATTGCACCGCGCAGCGCTGGCCGCTAACGCATTGACCGGTCTATATGCGCAGACGGTACAAGACCTGCTGGGCCAGGCCGAGATGCAGGGCATCGCCCCACAAGAAATACAGGCTATCGGAGCCCACGGACAAACCGTGCGCCACCAACCCCAGGCTTTCGGGGGAACCGGTTACACCCTGCAAATCAATAATCCCTCCCTGCTGGCCGAACTGACCGGGCTGGATGTGGTGGCCGACTTTCGCAACGCCGACCTGGCTGCAGGCGGACAAGGTGCGCCCTTGGTGCCCGGCTTTCACGCTGCCCTCTGGGCCCGCCCGGGCGCTGATATCGCCGTTCTCAATATTGGCGGCATCAGCAACCTGACCCTGCTTCCGGCGCAAGGCCCGGTCAGAGGCTTTGACTGTGGCCCCGGCAACGCGCTCATGGATTTCTGGTGCCGGCGGCACACCGGGCAGCCGTTTGACACAAATGGCGCCTGGGCCGCAGGCGGGCAGGTCTTGCCCGAACTTCTGGGCCGACTGCTCGATGAGCCGTTTTTTCAGCGGCTTCCTCCGAAGAGTACCGGGCGCGACCTGTTCAACCCACCCTGGTTGATGAGCAAGCTGAGCGCCCAAGCGGACGAACTGCCACCGCAGGATGTACAGGCCACCTTGACAGCGCTTACGGCGCAGATCTGCGCCAAGGACTTGCAAAACCATCTGCCGAGAGCCAGCGAACTGCTGGTCTGCGGCGGCGGCGCGCTCAATGGCGAGCTCATGCGCGGCTTGCAAGCTGCCCTGACCACCACACAAGTACTGGCCAGCGATGCACGTGGACTGCCTGCGCTGTTGGTTGAAGCCAGCGCCTTTGCCTGGCTGGCCTGGCGCTGGCACCAAAGAAAACCCGCCAGCCTGAGCGAAGTCACTGGCGCGCATGGGCCGCGTGTACTGGGCGCGCTCTACCCGGCTACCGCAGCGGCCTAAGCCGCTGCCTCCATAAGAAAAGGGGCCTGAGGCCCCTTCTTATCAAAGCAATCGAAGCTTGCAGGCGGTCAGGCCGAGAAGCTCGAACCGCAGCCGCAGGTGCTGGTAGCGTTCGGGTTCTTGATGACAAACTGCGCGCCCTGCAAATCGTCCTTGTAGTCGATCTCGGCGCCGGTCAGGTACTGGTAACTCATTGCATCGATCAGCAGCGAGACACCGTTTTTTGTCATGGTGGTGTCGTCTTCATTGACGATTTCGTCGAAGGTGAAGCCGTACTGAAAGCCTGAGCAGCCACCGCCTTGCACAAACACCCGCAGCTTGAGTTCGGGATTGCCCTCTTCAGCGATCAGCTCGGCCACCTTGGAAGCGGCGGCATCGGTGAAGACCAGGGGGTCGGGCATATCGGTCGGGATTTCTTGGGCGACAGCGCTCATGGTGAGCTCCTTGAGAATTCGGCAATGTCCAAATAGTACAGTAAATTGATCAACCACAAATGCATGAGGCATTTCCAGCAAACTAGCGCGCCGACCCTAAGCACCAGCCACAAGGCACCCGCGACCAAGAAAAAAGCCGCCAGGCCCAAGGCGCAGCGGCTTTTTTCGGACGCGGGGCCGATCAGCGCTTGCTGAACTGCTTGCGACGGCGTGCAGAACGCAGACCGACCTTTTTACGCTCGACCTCACGGGCGTCGCGGGTGACGAAGCCTGCCTGGCTCAGGGCCGGCTTGAGGCTTGCGTCGTAGTCGATCAGCGCGCGGGTGATGCCATGACGCACCGCACCGGCCTGGCCGGATTCACCACCACCGTGCACATTGACCTGGATATCGAAGGACTCGACATGGTTGGTCAACACCAGGGGCTGCTTGGCGATCATGATCGAGGTCTCGCGGCCAAAATAGGCCTGGATGTCCTTGTCATTGACCGTGATCTTGCCGGAGCCTTTTTTCAGAAACACGCGAGCGACGCTGGATTTGCGCCGGCCGGTGCCGTTGTTCCATTCACCAATCATCTGAGCTCCTTAGATGTCCAACACTTTGGGTTGCTGGGCCGTATGCGGATGCTCAGCACCGCCGTAGACCTTGAGCTTCTTGATCATGGCGTAGCCCAGGGGACCCTTGGGCAGCATGCCCTTGACGGCCTTTTCCAGGGCGCGGCCAGGGTGCTTGGCTTGCATGTCACGGAAGTTGGTGGCAGTGATGCCGCCCGGGTAGCCAGAGTGCCGGTAGTACACCTTGTCCAGGGACTTGGCGCCGGTCACACGCAATTGTGAGGCGTTGATGATGACGATGTAATCGCCGGTATCGACGTGAGGCGTGTAGATGGGTTTGTGTTTACCACGCAGACGGAGAGCCACTTCGCTGGCGACTCGACCGAGAACCTTGTTGGCTGCGTCAATCACAAACCACTCATGCACGACCTCAGCGGGTTTTGCGCTGAAAGTTTTCATGAATGTGCTCTTAATAAAAGACCCCCGAAGGGATCCGAAGGACATCTATTCCACGGTCGGTGTTCTTCTTGTGAGAACCTCTTAGGTGGGGTTCACCTGCCTGGGCAGGCGTCTTCCGGCGGATGCCAAACGCTGAAGAACCGAAGATTATACAAATTTCAGCAACCTGGGTACCTGAGGACGCGCCCGATGGCCCATCCTGCGGTTAGCATCGCAGCCATGTTCAGTTACCGCCACGCCTTCCACGCCGGCAACCATGCGGATGTACTCAAGCACATCACGCTGCTCGCCTTGCTGAAATACCTCACGCAAAAAGAGGCGCTAACGGTGATCGACACCCATGCCGGCGCAGGCCTGTACCGGCTCGACAGCGACCACAGCCATACCAGCGGGGAGGCCCAGGAAGGCGTCCTGCGCCTGGCTGCCGCCCTGCACGACAAACCCGGCACCGAGGTGGCGCACGCGATTGCCGGCTATCTGGACTTGCTGGAAGGGCTCAACCCCGATTTCGGCGCCTCGCACGATCCCGCGGCCCTGCGCGTCTACCCCGGATCGCCCTTCATCGCCTCGCAGTTTTTGGCGGGGCGCCACAAGCTCAAGCTGTTTGAGCTGCACCCCACCGACTTTCGCGCTCTGTCAGGCAATATCGGGCAACTCGAACTCGGCCGCGGCGCCGCTTGTGCGATGCAGGACGGCTTTGAAGCCCTGCGCCCACTGCTGCCGCCGCCTTCGCGGCGGGCCCTGGTGATCTGCGACCCGAGTTATGAGATGAAAACCGACTATGGCCGGGTCAGCGCCGTGATCGGCGACGCCCTCAAGCGCTTTCCCACCGGCACCTATGCGATCTGGTATCCGCTCATCCCCAGACCTGAGGCCCATGACTTGCCCAAAAAACTCAAGACCCTGGCCAACCGGGCCGGCCGCGCCTGGCTCGATGCCACACTGACCGTCAAGGGCAGCAAGTTGCACAAGACGGTGGAGGGCGAGACCCTCAGGCCAGGCCTGCCCGCCAGTGGGATGTTCGTCATCAACCCGCCTTACACCCTGCACGGCGAGCTCAAGGCGGCACTGCCGCAACTCGAACAGTGGCTGGGCCAGGACCACAACGCCGCCCACAGCCTCAGCCAGGGCAGCTAAACCTTCTTGAGCTGGCCGTCTGAGGCCTGATTCAGCGCGCGCCCAGACGGCTGACGATCTGGCCCACCGCCTGAGACTGGTTCATGGTGTAGAAGTGCAGCGCTGGCACGCCCGCCGTAACGAGCTGGTCACAGAGGTCGGTGACCACGTCCAGGCCAAAGGCTTTAATCGAGGCGGTGTCGTCACCAAAGGCCTGTAGGCGCAGGCGGATCCAGCGCGGAATCTCGGCGCCGCAGGCGTCTGAAAAGCGCAGCAGCTGGCTGGAGCCCAGGATGGGCATGATGCCTGGCACCACCGGCACGTCCACGCCCAGGGCGTGCGCATCGTCCACAAAGCGGAAGTACGCATCGCTGTTGAAAAAGTACTGCGT
>CANHGF010000240.1 GCA_947460065.1 Comamonadaceae bacterium | reverse complement strand
CGGACTCGATCTTGCAACGCGACAGCCTGCAAAAAGTGGTCAAGCCCTTTTTGCACGACCCGACCATGGTGGCCACCGGGGGCACGATACGCGCGGCCAATGGCTGTCATGTGCGTGGCGGTGATGTGCGCCAGGTCGATTTGCCACGCAATGGTTGGGCCTTGTTTCAGGTCATGGAGTACTTGCGTGCATTCCTGTTCGGTCGCCTGGGTTGGTCAAGTCTGAATGCGATGCTGATCATCTCGGGCGCGTTCGGGGTGTTTCGCAAGCAGACCGTGATCGACGTGGGTGGCTACAAGACGAAGACCATTGGCGAGGACATGGAACTGGTGGTGCGCATTCACCACCACATGCGTTCTCGAGGACAAGCCTATCGCATCGAATTCGTCCCTGACCCCGTCTGCTGGACCGAGGTGCCCGAGGACCGACAGACTTTGCGCAATCAGCGCATCAGATGGCAGCGCGGTTTATCGGAGAGTCTAAGCAGCCATTGGGGACTGATGCTCTCCAGACGAGGCGGTTGGGTCGGGTGGCTGGCCTTTCCCTACATGGTGCTGTTTGAATGGCTGGGGCCCTTGATCGAATTGGCCGGGTACATCTGGACCTTGTACGCCTGGTGGGCTGGTTTTTTGTCGGGGTCCTCTTTGGTGCTTTTTGCCTGCGTGTCCTTGGGAATGGGCATCGCCTTGAGCGTGATGAGCGTGTTGCTGGAGCAGATATCGTTTCAGATGTATCCGTATTTTCGTCAGACCCTGAAACTCACGGCGGTGGCTTTTCTGGAAAATCTGGGCTATCGGCAGCTGGCGGCCTGGTGGCGCCTGGTGGGCCTGTATCGCTGGGCGACCCAAAGCGAGGGAAGTTGGGGGGCCATGACGCGCAAAGGCCATAAGCCCTCGTCTGGTGAAAAGTGACGTTCCTTACGGGCAATAGGAGCTGCGTACGGGTTTTTGAAATGCAGGCCTGGGCGCCACGCGGCGGCCCGCTACTCACACGGCAAGGTGACTGCCCAGAAACTGCGCGGTCCGCCTTTGGGCCAGCGCCGCGCTAGAGGCTTGAAATGACGCCCGCCCAGGGTGGTCAAAGCCGTAGGGGGCGTCGTAGTGCTGGACCTCTACCTGCGAGCCGCCCTCTGCGGTTTGAGCATGCCGGGCCGCAAAAGCCTTGATCGACGTGGCGTTCATCCATTGATCGTCGTTGCCAAAGTGGGTCAGCACCGGGCACAAGGCCTGCGAAGCCTGGTCGGGCAAATCGGTCATACCCCCGCCGTAGTAGCACACCGCCGCGCCCAGGCCGTGGACGCTGCAGGCGGCGCGCCAGGCCAGCAGCCCGCCCCAGCAAAAACCCAGCAAACCCACGCGGGCTTGGCGCACCCACAGCTTGGCGTGGTCAATGGCCGCCTGAATGTCGAGCATGACCAGCGGTGAGTCCAGCGCTTGCAGGGGCTTGCAGATGCGGGGATAGGCTCTGTCGCCCGGATTGTCAAAGCGGTAGCCGTAGTCCATGCCGGTTTTACCGCGGCTAAAGGTTGAAGGGGCAATCACCCAAAACCCCAGGGCCGCATAGCTCTTGGCCACCGCCCGAATGTGCGCGTTGACACCCGGCAAACTTGTGCTGGTCGCGGCCGTTTTGACGCGTGACGAATCCCAGCCGTAACGCCTTTGGTCCATCTCCTGCAGCAGCACCAGTGCCGCACGCGGCTGGGTCGCTGGCTCGACAACATAGGCCCGGAAGCGATGCCCGTCGATGGACTGCAACTCAACGTACTTACCCATACCCCAATTCCTTATTCAGTGATCTCTATTCCCATGCCGAGCTGAATGAGCCGCGCTCATCGGCTTGGCAGGCTCTGTCCCTGGCCTTGCGAAGGGCTGGCCCGGGCGGCCGCAGTGCCGTGCAGGTAAGCTAAAAGCGCGGTAAAGGTCACGGGCTTGGTGAAATGCTGGTCAAAGCCGGCCTCGGCGGCGCGCCGCTGATCGGTTTCGGTGCCGTAGCCGGTCAGCGCTACCAGCGTTGGTTGTTCCAGCGCCGGCAGGCTGCGCAGCTGGCGCGCCAGGGCATAGCCGTCCATGCCAGGCAGGCCAATGTCTATGATGCAGGCGTCAGGGGCGACCTCCCGGATGCACGGCAGTAGGGCCTCCGCGGTGGGAAAAACAAGGGGCTGATGGCCCGACAGCTCCAGCAGCATCGCCAGCGGCTTGGCGGCGTCGGCGTTGTCGTCCACCAGTGCAATCGTCAGCGCCGGCGACGGTGCTGCTGCCAGCGCCTCTGCCTGGGCAGCGGCCTCGGCGACGCCTGCTTGCAACAGCGGCAGCGTCACGGTGAAAGTGGCACCACAGCCCAAGCCGTCGCTGTGCAAAGCGATGCTGCCGCCATGCGCTTGCACCAGGTTTTTGACCAGTGACAAGCCCAGACCCAGCCCGCCCTTAGCGCGGTCGCTGCTGCGCTTGGCCTGGACAAAAAAATCAAACACATGCGCAGCCAGTTCCGGGGCAATGCCCACGCCGTTGTCCGCCACCGCGACCTGGGCCTCGTGCGCGCTGGTACTCAAGCTCAGCTCGAGGGTGCCGCCAGCGGGCGTGTAGCGCGCCGCATTGACCAACAAATTCGTCACCACCTGCACGAGCCGGGTCAGATCGCCCAGCACCCAGACCGGAGCCTGCGGCTTTACCAGCACCAGGCGGTGCTGCTTGGCACTGACCAGCCCGTGGGCTTGCTCGCTGGCGCCCGCCAGCACCTCGAGCAAGTCGACCGGCTCTTGGTCGATTTGCATCTGCCCTTGTGAGACGCGGGACACATCCAGCAAGTCGTTGACCAGATGAACCATGTGCGAGACCTGACGCTCGACGATTTTCGCAGCCCGCACCGACTGCTCTTGCGTGACCGCCGGATGTGCCAGCAACTGAGCCGCCGAACTGATGCCGGCCAGAGGATTTCGCAACTCGTGGCCGAGCATGGCCAAAAACATGTCTTTGCGCTGCTCAGCCCGGCGCAGGTCGGCGGTCTGGGCCTCGGGGGTGGGTAAGGAGCCACAGGCCGGCTGAACCGCTTGGCCACGGCGATCGTTATTGAATTGATCATTCAAATCAATTGACATAAATTCGTCCTTTCGGGAAGCATCATGTTACATTCGAAAGACAACTCAAACATTCGTAAAAAAGGAAACTGAAATTTATTCTCCTGATGAGTTTGAACAAAATTTGTAATATGAAATCCGTAATTCCCACGCTTCTTCGCCTGCCGCTCCTGCTCCTTGTGCTGTGCGCAGGCTTGCCTCCAGCCCTGGCCGCCGTACCGGTGTACATTGGCTTTGACGGCTCCTACGGCGTAAAAACCAGTACGGCTGACCAGTCCATTGAGTGGGGCGTACGGGCCGCCATGGAGGAAATCAATGCCGCCGGCGGCGTGCTGGGTGGGCGGCCTATGCGCTTGCTGACCAAAGACAACCAGGCCCTGCCCGCACGTGCGAAGGACAACGTGGCAGAACTGGCTGCAACGCCGGGCATCATTGGCGTGCTCGGCGGCAAGTACAGCCCGGCAGTGCTGGAGTCGTTTTCGCAGCCCGGGCTGAACGTGCCGCTGATCAGCGTCTGGGGCTCGGCCGACGCGATCACCGACAACGCGCCGGCGGGCTCTTACATCTTCCGGCTATCGCTCAAAGACAGTTGGGGCGTCCGAGCCCTGATGGATCGGGCGGCGCGCCGCTACAAAGCCCAGCGCGTGTGCGCCGTCCTGCCCAACACCGCCTGGGGCCGCTCCGGCGATGCCGTCTTGAAAGCGTCGCAGAAAAGCGGCCTGACGGTTGTGTTCACCGGCTGGTACAACTTGGGCGAGAGCAATTTTTCACCCATGCTGGCCAGTTGTCAGGCCAGCGGCGGTCAAGCCCTGATCTTGGTCGCCAATGAAAAAGAAGCTGCCGTCTTGTTTCGCAACATGGCGCAGCTGCCTGCGGCGCAGCGTCTGCCCCTGCTGTGCCACTGGGGCATGGCTGGCGGCGTGATGCACGAGCTGGCAGCCGACGCGCTGGACCAGGTGGAGCACCAGGTCATTCAGACCTTCACCTTCATCGACAACAAGCGCCCGGCCGCCCAGCGCCTGGGCCGGTGGATCATGAAGGCCGGCAGCTTTAGCTCGCTGGCTCAGATTCCCAGTCCGGTGGGCGCAGCGCATGCCTACGACATGACCCATTTGCTGGCCTTGGCGGTCAACAAGGCGGGCACCACCGAGGGCGCCAAGGTCCGCACGGCACTGGAAAACCTGCCCGCTTACCAAGGCGCGGTGCGGACGTATGCGCCGGCCTTCAGCGCGAAAAGCCATGAAGCGCTCGGTCCTGAGCAGGTTTTGTTTGTGAAGTTTGAGCGATCCGGCGCGCTGACACCGCAAAAATGACGGAAGGTCTCGCACGTGCTTACAGCCTGAAGGAACGGCTTGGCTATGAGCTGTTGCGCAAGTTGCGCGGCTATGTGCTGACCGCCAGTGTGCTGGTGTCGGCCGCGGCGGTCGCACTGAGCTACTACTACAAGAAAGTCGACCTGAAGCACCAAAGCGAGTTGGCGGTCAGCGAGTTGAGCCAAGTGGTGGGCAACTTGCTACAACAGTCGCAGGCCTTGGGCTCTTCGTCGGTGCTGTGGACGGGACTGACCGACAGCGTGGGCCGCAGCATCTACATGGAGCCCTTGCTCGGGCAGTTCAATGCCCTGGGCCCGCATCAACTCGTGCTGCTGGACTACCGT
>CANHGF010000239.1 GCA_947460065.1 Comamonadaceae bacterium | reverse complement strand
CGATCGGCCTGACGCAAAAAGCCCATGCTCAACAGAGCCACCATGCGACGGGCGTAATACCGGCTATCGGCCTGAGCCCAGGCCCAATCCTGCAAGCCCAGCCGGCGTCCCAGTTCGCAAAGCCTGTCGCTCGCCTGGCCCCGCAGGACCATCTGCATCTGCAACCAAAGCCTGAGCAACAGACGGCGCTCGCCGCCCTTGACCGCAAAAGACGACAAAGGCAGCTCGTCGCCCAAAGCAACTTGAAGCAGGGCTTGCGTCAATCGCTCGGTCAACACTTTTCGCGCTGGCTCTCGCCAGCGCCGATACATCCGCAGCAGCCACAAAGTCAGCAACATGCCCACAATCCACACCATCAGGACTATGGCCAACCACCAGGCCATGCGGTGCAGAAATTCCGGGTCTAAGAGGTGGCTGTCGCTCACAAGAGGCCCTGTTGAGGCCGCAAACGCCGCGACAAGCGCGCCACCAATTCATCCGGATTGAAAGGCTTGGTCACGAAGTCATCGGCACCCGCGCGAAACGCCCGTGCGATCTCTTCGCCTTTGTCCAGATCGGAGACGATCAGCACCGGCACATCACACCACCCCGGCGTCTGGCGCATCCGCGCCAGCACCTCCATGCCCCCATGAAACGGCAACAGCAAGTCCAAGAGTACCGCGTCAAAACCACAGGGTTGTTTTATTCGCTCCATGGCTTCAGTACCATCCTTGGCGTGTTCGATGGTCGCTCCTTGTCGATGCAAGACAAAGCCGAGCAAGCGAGCCATGAAGGCATCGTCTTCGATGATGAGCACCGAACGGTGCTTCAGGCCGAGTTGGGAATGGATCACGGCTGGAAAACGATGGGGGAGTGCTCTGCACGGTGCTCGCGCAGCCAGCGCAGGTAGGTGCCATAGTGGTGGATCACGATGCCCCCAAATGCGGGTTCTTGCGCCAAGGCCTGCTTGACCAGTCGCAACTCTCGGCGGGCATGGGCTATGGTTTGCCCGTCAAAGGTCAGCTTGGCCATCTCGTTGGGCGAAAACTCCAGGCCCAGCCAGACCGACTTGCCGATGCGGCGCCCATAGGCTATCTCCTGCTGGCCATGGCTGAGGATGCCATCGGGCCCCAGGGCCCGGTTGCGGTAATCCATCAGCACCACATGGTCATAAATATCTTGCATGTGCTCACTGGCTGCTTTGGTCACACCGGCATGCTCGACAGGAATGCCATCGAGCCAAAACACAATGGCGGGCGAAACGATCAGGCGCTGCCCCGACTGACGTTTCATCGCCATCCACATCTCTGAAACCTGCAACCACATGCGGATGTACTCTTCCCGCCGGCTCGACCAGTCGTCGAGCACATGGGGTTCGATGTCCAGGTGTATTCCCGTGAACCGCTGACCCGACAAAGATCGCTGGTTGTAATCCAACACCCTTTGCACCATGTGCCGGGCCCGCTCGCGGTTTTCCGGCAGTACGTACGTTTCTGTCTTTAAATAGCCTGAACCCAAGAGCGCGTGCACCTCCAAGCCAGCCCGATGCAAGGTCTTGAGCAATTCGGAATAGGCCTGGGGAGTCTCCACCAAGGGGTCGTGAGCGACATGGGCACCGGCGTAGAGGTACACAACAGCGATGCCTTGCCCACGCATCCATTGAGCAGCCTGGGCAGCTTGCGGGGGGGATTTAAGCCAATCGAGCGTGTCTTGCTCCCAGACCCAAATTGCCTGCCTTGCACCAGCCCAAGCCGGTAGCAGGCACAGCCCGATCAAGGCCCAACGAGCCCACTTAAGGACGCAGTGCCACATGGTATTGCCCTCTGCCTATGGATTTCCCGGTATCTGGATGCGAGACCACCATCGACACAAACAATTGGCCCCCCGGCTGCTCAGGCAGAGACAAGTCCAACTCCACCTCGACACTTTCGCCGGGTTTCAGACTCAAACCCTTTCCCGAGCGCTCAGCCACCTCCTGGCCTCGTGAGTTGGTCATGACCAGCAGCGGCACGAACACGGGTGAGGGCAGGTCACCCGCATGGGTGAAGCGGCTGCGAATCCGCCATGTGCCCTGGGCGCGCAACTCGGTTAGGACATCGCTTACCGAGATTCCCTGGAAGCGTGCCAGCTTCTGACCTTGCTGCAGGGATCGCCCGGCGGCATCAAAGGCCAGCCCTGGGACGTCTAGCACTGCTTCGACCCAAGAGGCTTGGCCCAGGGCGCGCTCCAGCCTGGACTGAAAACCGCCCAAAGCCTGGCGCAACTGCGCTCTGATTTCCGGCTCATCCTCGGGCTCGGTGTGGATGCCATCGCGCAAGGACAGCAAGCGGTCGCGATGCAAGACATATTCACCGGAGACGAAATCCACCAACTCCGTCTTGGTCTGCTTGAGCGGGACCGCATGCAAGTTGCGAAACTGCGGGTGCACGTCCAGGCCCGACCCCATCCAATGAACTTTTTGAGGGGTGGTCCATCCGTATTGACGCGCCAGCAAGGCCTGCAATGAAGGGGCAATGTCAAAGTGAGTCGACACCGATTTGATTCGCCGAGGCTCGGTTTGCAAGGGCCCATGAATGATCAGCGGCACATGAAAGCGTTCCAAATGCGCCTGCATCGCAATTTCGGGCAGGCGATGGTCCCCGGTAATCACCAGCAAGGCATTGCGAGCCTGCGCTGTTTTCTGCCAGCGTTGATAAAACAGGCGCAACTGTTCGTCGGTGTACAAAATACTGGCATACACATCAAGATGGCGCTCGGCCTGAGCCTTTTGCTCGGCGCTTAAACCCAAAGCGCCCATGCGGGCGCGGGCCAGTGCTCGGTATTCGTCCATGCGAGGCACCTGAAACGGCGAGTGCATGCTCATGGTTTGCACCAGGGTCAGACTCGGTTGCGTGGGCCAGGCTTGAGACAAAACCATCGACAGCAAATCACCATCAGGGTAGCCCCATTCGCCGATGCGTGTGCCCACCGCGACCAGATCTTTTTCACTGTGGATCGATTCAAAGCCCACCGAACGCAAGAAATCGCCCTGATGATCAAAAGCCAGATCGGTCCCGGTGAAATACCGCAGAACGTACCCGTTTTTTTTGAGCCAGCTCGGCAGGCTGTGGTGGGGCTTAGGGTGTGCGCCGTGGTCGGCAAAAGGCAAAGACGACAACACACTGGGCAGCACCGCAAACGTACGGCCCTGAGTCGCTAGGAAGTTTTCCCAGTACAGCGAGCCTTTTGCCAGCTCGTCCAAAAACGGCGTGAAGCTGCCCAGGCGCGCATCCGGCCCGGAAAAACTCCGGCCCAAGCCCTCCACGATCACCAGCACCACATGCGGTGGCTTCTGGGGATCCAGTCGCAGCAAGGGCCCCAGGGTATCGGGCGTGGACTCAGCGTGTTCAAAAGGGTAGGCCAGCTCCACCTCGGCCGTGGCCGTGGCGTGACCGGCATGGCGAGCCAGTTCGGCCATCAGATAGGCCAGCTTGTTGCTGGTGCGCTGCTCGACATCATCGGCCGCATGGGTGACTTGCCAAGGCAATATCCAGCAGGCCAGGGCCGCCACAGACAGGCCCAAGCACAAAGGCGGCAACCTGAGCGTCATCAAGGATGGGCTCTTGCGCAACAGGCCCCACCACACCGAACCCGCCACGAGCCAAGCGGCCCACCACACGCCGGAAACGGAGAGCCCTGCCGCGGAGACCGTCTGCACGATCTCTGCCCCCGAATAAGCCAGCACATCGCTACCCAAGGGCACCCCGGCATCCTCGTGATAAATCTCCAGCCCCACCAACACGGTCCAAACCAATGTGCCGCCGACGCCCCAAATCATCAATTGCATCGGCTGGGGTAAACGACTGAGCAGCAAAGACAAGATCATGCTTAGCGCCAACAAGCGCAGACCCATCAAAGCGTCGGCCAGTAGCATGGGCCCTGCATCGGCCCAAGCGGCCGGCGATTGCCAGCAACGCGCCAGCGCCAACGCCAGCATCCCCGCCAATAAACCGGGCCAGGGCAACAAGACCCGGGTGTCGCGAGCTTTGACGGGGTTGATCACCGCTTACCACCGACGGATCAGGCTGACCGAAGCATCTCGGGCGCGGGCGTTGAAGGCGCTGCTGTCATGCGATTCGCTCAAGCCCAGCTTGAAGCCCCATTGGCGATTCACGAAGTGATACCAAACCACCCCACGGGAATCCGACCGCGCCGATTGCAACAGCGCACTGGAGTAATCGTCGCTTCGGCCTGCTGAGACATTGCCTTCCACATAATGGTCGGCGTCGCCTTGGTAGTAGTAGCGAAGGAGCAGACGGTCACCCTGGCCGCTCGACGATTCCGACTTCACCGTTTGATGGCGCCAGCGGGCAAAGAAATTGCCCCAATACTTGCCTAGCGCGACGCCCTGGATGCGCACCCCCGAGCCAAAACCCAGTTGATCATGGCTGGCAGCCAACTCCCAACCCGAACCGATGTTCTGGAACAACTCAAAACGCCATGAACGGTTGGGGTACAGCTCGACCCGCTCGGAGGTCTGATAGCGTACGTTGGCGTAGGCACCCGACCAAAGACGCGGATAGGCGTCTACCGCCCATGCCTGATCGACCAGGTCGAAGCGGCGCAGCGATATGCGCTCCAGCGCGATCGAACCCCAATCGGTATACCGGCGCAGAGTCACACTGTTGTCGCTTGCACTGGCCGAACCTGCTGTGGTGCGTCCGGCTCCGACCGATAGCGCCCAGTCGTAGTCCCGCCCGCTGCTAGAGCCGGTGCTTTCCT
>CANHGF010000238.1 GCA_947460065.1 Comamonadaceae bacterium | reverse complement strand
GGTGTACTGATCAGCCGCCGCGACCTGGCGGGCAGCCGGCTCCCGCTGGGGCAGATTTTGGTCGAGTCGGGCCGTCTGCTGCCGCAGGAGGTTGAGCAGGTGCTCAGCCACCAGCGCAGCCAGGGGCAGCGATTTGGCGAGGCGGGCCTGGCCTTGGGGCTTTTGACCGAAGACGATCTGCGCTACGGCCTGTCGGTCCAGTTTGACTATCCCTATCTGGGGCCTGACAGCTCTCTTGCGGCCGAGCTGGTGGCCGCGCACCGGCCCGACAGTGCGCAGGCCGAGCAGTGGCGCGCGCTACGCAGTCAGCTCGCGCTGCGCTGGTTGAGCCGTGCGAGCCCGCCGCACGCGCTGGCGATTCTCAGCCCGGACCGGGGTGAAGGCCGATCGCACGCAGCGGCCAATTTGGCCATCAGCTTTTCCCAGCTCGGACGGCGCACCCTGCTGATCGATGCCGATTTGCGGCATCCGCGTCAGCATGAGCTTTTCAAGCTTGGCCGTGGCGGTGGCTTGTCCGACCTGCTGGCCGATCGCGCCAGTGCAGAGGTGATCATGCCGGTGCCCGAGCTGCGCTGCCTGGCGGTGCTGCCGGCCGGCACGCCGGCGCCCAATCCGCAGGAGCTGCTGGGCCGACCGAGGTTTGACCAGCTGCTTCATGAGCTGAGCGAGGACTTCGACTTGATTGTGGTCGATACGCCAGCGGCCTCGGCCTGCGCCGATGCCCACACCGTAGCCGTGCGTTGTGGCGCGGCCTTACTGATGGCTCGCCTCAATGCCACCTCGCTACCGCGATTGGCGCGCCTGCAGCAGGGCCTGCAAGGCTATGGGGTGGCCCTGGTCGGCAGCGTGCTTAACGAGGTCTGAGCATGGCACCGTGGCAGCCCATCCTCGCGCGCCTGCAGCCGGTGCCCGATCAGATCGCCGCGCGTGCCTTGCTGCGCCGTCTGGCCAAGTCGGCTCGACTGGCCGAGCGCCCGCGGGTGCTCGCTTTTGTCAATGCCCATGCGCTCAATCTGGCGGCCGATTCGCCCGGGTTTGCACGCGCTCTGAGCGCGGCCGATGTGCTGCTGCGCGATGGCGCAGGCCTGGCCCTGCTGCTGCGCCGCTGCGGCAGGCCGCCGGGCGTGAACATGAACGGTACCGACTTCATTCCACAGTTGCTGCGCGCCTGCGATGGCCTGCCGGTGGCGGTGCTGGGCACCCGCGAGCCTTACCTGGAGCTCGGCCTGGCAAGTATTCAGCGCGAGTTCTTGCCACGCAGCCCTCTGTGGGGCGTGGACGGTTTTCAGGCGCCATCGACTTATCTGCACCTCTTGCGCGAGCGCCGACCCAGCCTGGTGCTATTGGCCATGGGCATGCCCCGGCAGGAGGAGTTGGCGCAATGGCTGCGCAGACGGCTGGGACACGGCTGTCTGCTGATCTGCGGCGGTGCCATCGTGGACTTCCTGGCCGGCCGCACCCGTCGCGCCCCGCCGCTGCTGCGGCGCCTGGGGATGGAATGGGCCTGGCGGCTGGGGCAGGAACCGGTGCGCCTGTTCAAGCGCTACGTGATCGGCAATCCGCAGTTTCTCTGGCGCACCTGGCGACTCAAGCTTGACCGCAGCAGGGTTGATTCTTGAAGGCCGCCTCGCGCCAAGGGCGGCACTCCCACAAAGCTAGGGCATTCTTGTGATGGGTGCGGGAGCCGCGCCCTCGCGGTGATGCTGTGCATGATCGGCGGCAGGGGCGGATCGGAGGCTCTATCGCGCCGAGGGCGGCACTCCCACAAAGCTGGGGCATTCTTGTGATGGGTGTGGGAGCCGCGCCCTCGCGGCGATGCTGCGGTGGAGTGATCAACTCAGGCCAAAGTAGCGCCTGTGCAAGGCGGCGATCTGCGCCTGGAAAGTGGCCATGGAAAAGCGCTGGGCGTAGAGGGCGCGCCCGGCCTGTTCGAGCCGGTTGCGCAGGGTCTCATCGCTCAGCACCTGCTGCAGTTGATGCGCCAGAGCCGGCACATCACCCGCGGTGACAAACAGGGCTTGCTGACCGTCTGCGATGACCTGTCCGATTTCGCCCACCGGCGTGCAGACCACCGCCACCCCCTGGGCCATGGCCTCCAGAATCACCAGCGGCAGGCCTTCGTCATACGAGGGCAGTACCAGAACATCGGCGCGCGCCATCTGCTGGGCCACCTGGGCCTGGTCCAGCCATCCGGTGAATTCAACCCAGTCTGCCAAGCCCAGAGCCTGTGCCTGCAGACGGTACCCCTCGATGTCTCCACCGCCGGCCAGTACCACCTGGGTGTGCTGGCGGTCCCAGCCGGGCAGGCGCAGTGCTTTCAGCAGGTCGCTCACGCCCTTGCGCTCAGACAGGTTACCCACAAACAGCACCCGCTTGAACGCGCTTGGGATGCGGCGGGGCAGTTGGGGCGCGGGCACGCCATTGAGCACGATGCTCACCCGCTCGGGCGGGACTTTGAGTTCCTCGGTGACGAAGCGCTGGCTGCTTTGGCCCAACACAATCAGGCCAGCCGGCTGTCGCAGCAGCCAGCGGGTCAGCCAGCGCCCCGCCGCGGGCAGTCGTTGGTAGAACTGCGGGAATTGAGCTGCATGCAGGTGCACGATCATCGGCAGACCCAAGGCCCGGCAGGCCAGCATCAGAGTACCCTTGCGCACCAGGCTCAGCCGCTCGGCCAGGTGGATATGTACCCCCGCCAGATCGCCGCGCAGCCGGCCCCGCAGCAGCACGCCCAGGGCGCGCAGCAGCACCGGGGCCGACGACAAGGCCGAGCCCTGACCGCGCGTGTCCAGGCCTTCGAGTCGCACGCTCGGGGCGCCGGGCAGGCCTTGCTCCGCGTGGTTGGCGATCAGGTAATCGACCACGCGGTACATGCCACCGCCCACCGGACCCCAGGGGCAGGCCATCAGGATGCGCTTGGCTGCGGCGGGTCTGGTCTTGAGGCCCAGGG
Source organism: Comamonadaceae bacterium (assembly GCA_947460065.1). Taxonomy (GTDB): domain Bacteria; phylum Pseudomonadota; class Gammaproteobacteria; order Burkholderiales; family Burkholderiaceae_C; genus Polaromonas. The sequence continues at coordinate 1,795 of CANHGF010000238.1, read as the reverse complement.
GGCGGTCAGGGTGTGGAATGGACATGGGCAGACGGGTAGGGGTTGATGGGTGATTGGGCCTCTGGCGCCATGCCCGGGGCGGGCTGTATCCGCTGGCAAGCGATGGGCTGCCTTGCAGCTTGGCGCCTTTTGAGCAGACCGCGCAGCAGACCGGCGCTGTTGCAGTGCCAGGCCACCAGGGCATACAGCCCGCGCTCGAGTGAGCGCTTGCGCCAACTGATGGCCAGCAGCAGGATCAGCGGCAAGGCCGCCAGGCCGCTCAGCTTGATGGCCAGCGCGATGGGACTGAGCAGCCACAGGCCCAGTAGCAGCCAGCCCAGCAGCAAGCCCAGGTAGATCCGCATTTCATGCAGGCGCAGCACCGCGCGTAGGCGCTGGGGCGAGCGCCAGCTGGCACGCAGCAACTCGCCTATGCCCAGCGCATAGCCGCTGCGCCAGCGCCTGAGCAGCAGCTGGTAGGGCGGGGTCTGGTGGCCTTGGTGGCTGACCGCCTCCATCGGTAGGCGCCATAAGGTCCAGCCTTGCTCGCGCAGGCGCAGGCCGAGTTCGAGCTCCTCGTAGCTGTGCAGATTGCGGTCAGACAGATAGCCCACCGACTCGATGGCGCTGCGCCGGTACAGGCCGCCGCCGTCGAGCCGGTCGACCGCGCCCACCGGCTGGCGCGCTGCCGGGTTTTCGGCGCGGGCCCGGTATTCCAGATGCCCGCTGTTGAGCTCGACCACCCGTCCGCCCACCCCGCCCACCGTGGGGCGCAGGTGCATCAGCTCCAGCGCGGCTGGCAGAAAGCGCGGGCTCAGTTGCATGTCGCCGTCCATCAGATAGATGAAGGCGCCACTGGTATGTTCAAAGCCCAGCTGCGCGCCGATGCCGCAGCAGCGCTCCTCGGGACGGGCCAACTGCACGATACGTACCGGGTAGCGTCTGGCCACCGCCAGCGTGGCATCGCTGGAGCCAGAGTCGGCCAGCACCACCTCGCCGCCAATGTCGGCCAGCGCGCGCAAAGCGCTTTCCAGGCAGGCGCCGATGTGCGGGGCCTCGTTGTAGGCTTTGACGACGATGGACACCGGGCCGATTGGGGGAGCGTGGGACATGGCGACTCAGGATGGGCTGGGGGAATCGCGAGGGTCGCGCAGGGCGGTTGGCTGGGCCGAACGGGCTGAGTGGGCCTTACGTTCGCGCCAGCTCAGGCTGCGCTCGGCCCAGCTGCGGGGCATGCAGGTGAGCATCACCAAGGTGAACCACCAGCGGCGCCCCCTTGCGCCAGGCCAGGCCCGCAGCAGCCATTGCAGAGCCTGTGCCCTGTGGCCCGCTTGCAGCGCCTCGCGCGCCAGGCTGAGCTCGTGCTGGGCGATCAGCCAGCGGGTGTCGCCGCGCAGTTGCCGGCTCAGACGGCCCGAGCGCACGCGCTCGCGCAGCCGCTCCAAAAACGGGTAGCGGCGCTCGCTCGGGTGGCTGCTGCTCAAGCTGCCGGGCACCTGCACTCGGTAGGCCACCAGCGGCTTGTGGGCCAGCGCCACCGGCGTGACTTCGGCCAGGCGAAACCACAGGTCCAGGTCCTCGCCCAGGGTCTCGCCGGGCGCAAAGCAAGGCTGCAGGGTCAGCAAGCGGCTGCGCAGCACCGCCACTGAGCTGCTGCTCAGCGAGGGGCCGTCCATCCAGCGCCGCGCCAGCCGTTCGATGAGCTCCACCGGTGCCGGCCCGTCAGCCACCGGCCAGGGCGGTGGCCAGGGCCCGGGCGCGTCGGGCACACGCAGGAAGTCGGCCGCCACCACCTCGGCCTCCGGGTGGCGTTGCT
>CANHGF010000237.1 GCA_947460065.1 Comamonadaceae bacterium | reverse complement strand
CATGCGTCCGAGCGCTACGGCGCGCCCGCCGTGGCCGCTCATCTGGCGGCCGAGCTGGGTCTGGCGCATGAGTTCGTCGACATCGACAACCCCGCATGAAACCTGTCGTCATCAGCATGGGCGATGCGGCCGGCGTCGGACCCGAAATCATCCTCAAGGGCTTGGGCATGGCACCGGCTGAGGCTGCCGGCTGCGTGGTGTTTGGCGACCTTCGGGCTCTGCGTCGCGCCAAGGCCTTGCCCCGCGTGGCTGAGTTGCCGCTGGCCCTGGCCGAGCTGGACACGCTCGAGCAGGCAGCGCAATTGCCGCCGCGCTGCCTGGGGGTGATGCAAGCCTGTGATCTGCCAGATTTGCCGGCTTGGGGACGCATCAGTGCTGCAGCCGGCCATGCGGCCGGTCAGTGCATCAGCGCGGGCGCCCGCGCCGTCTTGCAGGGGCGGGCCAGCGCCTTGGTGACCGCGCCCATCCACAAAGAGGCGATGGCCGCGGCAGGGCTGCCCTGGTCGGCCTTTCCTGGTCATACCGAGCTGCTGCAGCACGAGGCGGCGCAGCATCTGGGCCGCCCTGTACATGATCTGCCAGTTCGCATGATGCTGGCCAATCCCGAGTTACGTACCGTGCTGGTCAGCATTCATGTGTCACTGCGGCAGGCGCTCGAACTGGTCAGCACCGAGCGTGTGCTGCAGACCCTGGAGATCACCCATGCGGCGCTTTCGCGGGCCTTGGGGCGGGCGCCGCGCATGGCTGTTGCCGGGCTCAATCCGCATGCTGGCGAAGGCGGACTGTTCGGCCGCGAAGAAATCGAAGTCATTGCGCCAGCGATTGCCGCGGCCTGCGCGCGCGGGCTTGACGTGAGCGGCCCGCATGCGCCCGATACGGTCTTCATGCGTGCACGCGCTGGGAAGTTTGATGTGGTGATTGCCATGTATCACGACCAGGGCCTGATTCCGGTGAAATACCTGGGTCTGGAGCAGGGCGTCAATGTCACCCTGGGCCTGCCGCTGCTGCGCACCAGCCCCGACCACGGCACGGCTTTCGACATTGCCGGAAGCGGCGCTGCGGATGCGGCTAGCTTTATGGCCGCCTTGCGGCTGGCGCGCCAGTGGAGCGCCAGCACGGCCTGAACCACGCCGCGCTCAGCACGGTGCGCGTAGCTTCAGCGCTGCGGACCGGATTGCAGGCTGTCGCGGATTTGCCGCAGCAACTGCACTTCTTCAGGCACCATCACTTCGGGCGCGGGCGCCTGTTCGGCGGCCTGCTGGCGCTTGAGTCGGTTGATCTGCCGGATCATCAGAAAAATCACCGCTGCCAGGATCAGGAAGTTCACCGTCACGGTCAAAAATTGCCCATAAGCCAGCACCGGAACGCCGGCCTTGCGCAGTGCATCCAGCGTGCGCGCCACCCCCTCAGGTACCGAGCCCAGGATGACGAAGAGGTTGGAAAAATCGATCTTGCCTACCACCATGGACACCACCGGCATGATCAGATCGCCCACCATGGATTCGACCAATTTGCCGAAGGCCGCGCCGATGATCACGCCAACAGCCAAGTCGACCACATTGCCCTTGAGGGCAAATTCCTTGAATTCGCGAAGAATAGACATGAGAAAGCAGCCTGAAGTGAAAAGAGTTCCTTTGTATTAGAAAGAACTCCATGAGGTCAAGCGCGGCAGTGGCCAAGGGCCTGATTGGCTCCGCTACAATGCCGGGTTGACCCCAATACGCCTTCAGCGCGCGAGTTCCTAAGGACTTTCATGACCCAAAGCAGCCAAGCCAGCGCGGCGCCCGCACCCGGGCCGCTAGACCCTACGAAACGAAATTGGATTCTGACCACCGCCGCTGTAGGTGGTGCCGGTGCCGCTGCGGTGGCCGTCCCCTTTGTGAGCACTTTTCAGCCTTCGGAACGTGCCAAAGCGGCCGGTGCTGCGGTGGAAGTGGATATCGCGGCGCTCAAGCCAGGCGAGAAGGTCACGGTCGAATGGCGCGGCAAGCCGGTCTGGATCATCAAGCGCACCCCTGAGCAACTCGAGAGCCTGAAAAAAATTGAAGGCCAACTCGCCGATCCCAAATCTGAGCGCAACCCCGCCGACCTGACTCCGGCCTATGCGCGCAATGGCAATCGCTCGATCAAGCCGGACGTGCTGGTCGCTGTGGGCATTTGCTCGCATCTGGGATGCTCTCCCATTGATAAATTCCAGACGGGAGCCCAGCCTTCCCTGCCAGACGACTGGAACGGCGGCTTTTTATGCCCCTGCCATGGCTCGACCTTCGACCTGGCTGGCCGTGTGTTCAAGAACAAGCCGGCGCCGGACAATCTTGAGGTGCCGCCGCACATGTATCTGTCTGACACCCGATTGCTGATTGGCGAAGACAAAAAGGCCTGACGCCCCATTGGGCTGCGCAGGCCCGGTCAATGCACTAGGAATACCAACATGGCAGACTTCAAAGAGATTTCCCCCGACGCGCCGGCTGGCGCCAAGCTGATGAACTGGGTGGACAACCGGTTTCCGGCCACCAAGATGTTCAAGGAGCATCTGAGCGAGTACTACGCGCCCAAGAACCTGAATATCTGGTACGTGTTCGGAGCACTTTCGCTGCTGGTGCTGGTGATTCAGATTGTCACCGGCATTTTCCTGACGATGAATTACAAGCCCGACGCTGCGCTGGCTTTTGGTTCGGTCGAGTACATCATGCGCGATGTGCCCTGGGGCTGGCTGATCCGCTACATGCATTCGACCGGCGCATCGGCCTTCTTCATCGTGGTCTACCTGCACATGTTCCGCGGCCTTATCTACGGCAGCTACCGCAAGCCGCGCGAGCTGGTCTGGGTCTTCGGTTGTGCGATCTTCCTGGCCCTGATGGCCGAAGCTTTCATGGGCTACCTGCTGCCCTGGGGCCAGATGAGCTACTGGGGCGCTCAGGTGATCGTGAACTTGTTTGCCGCTATTCCTTTCGTCGGCCCCGATCTGGCGCTGTTGATCCGCGGAGACTATGTGGTCGGCGACGCCACACTCAATCGCTTCTTCGCCTTCCATGTGATCGCCGTTCCCCTGGTGCTGCTCGGTCTGGTGGTGGCGCACATCATTGCGCTGCATGAAGTGGGCTCGAACAATCCCGATGGCGTTGAAATCAAGGCCAAGAAAGACGCCGATGGCAAGCCTTTGGACGGCATTGCTTTTCACCCTTTCTATACCGTGCATGACATTTTTGGCGTGAGCGTTTTCCTGCTGGTGTTCTCGGCCGTGGTGTTTTTCGCCCCCGAGGCGGGCGGCTACTTCCTGGAGTACAACAACTTCATCCCGGCGGACCCGCTCAAGACGCCTTCGCATATCGCACCGGTCTGGTATTTCACGCCTTTTTATTCGATGCTGCGCGCCATCACCACCGAGATGATGTACGTGTTGGTGCTGTGCGTGGCCCTTGCCGCTGTTCTGGCTGTCATGAAGGGTGGTCTCAACAGCCTGTTCAAGGGCGTGGTGGCCGTCGGTGCAGTGTTGGTGTGCCTGGTCATGCTCAGCATCGACGCTAAGTTCTGGGGTGTGGTGGTGATGGGTGGTGCTGTGATCATCCTGTTTTTCCTGCCCTGGCTGGACAACAGCCCGGTCAAGTCCATACGCTACCGCCCGAGCTGGAACAAGTGGCTCTATGCCTTGTTCGTGCTTAACTTCCTGGTGCTCGGTTACCTGGGCATCAAGCCGCCCTCGCCGATCAATGAGCGTGTCTCGCAGATCGGTACCCTGTTCTATTTCGGGTTCTTCCTGCTGATGCCTTGGTGGAGCCGTCTGGGCAGCTTCAAGCCTGTGCCTGATCGAGTGAATTTTTCTGCCCACTGAGCGCGCCGGAGCCCTTTGCTATGAAACAAATCAAAAAATTGGTCCTGGGTTTTCTGGCCAGTGTGTTTATCTCTGGGGTTCAGGCAGCCGGCGGCGGCATCGCCTGGGACCGTGCGCCTGACCGTACCAATGACTTCGCAGCGCTGCAAAACGGCGCCAAGCTGTTCGTCAATTACTGCCTGAACTGCCATTCGGCTGCCTTCATGCGCTACAACCGCCTGACCGATATCGGCCTGACGGAAAAGCAAATCAAGGACAACCTGCTGTTCGCCACCGACAAGGTCGGTGAGACCATGAAGGCTGCGATCGATCCCAAGCAGGCCAAGGCCTGGTTTGGCGGTAACCCGCCCGACCTGACCGTGATAGCACGCTCGCGCGCGGCCGCCGGTCAAGGCAGTGGCGCCGACTATCTGTACACCTATCTGCGCACTTACTACCGTGACGATACCAAGGCTACAGGCTGGAACAATCTGGCCTTCCCGAATGTCGGCATGCCTCATGTGCTGTGGGAGCTGCAGGGCGAGCGCCAGCCGGTGTTTCAAAAAGCCATGAGTCATGGTCAGGAGGTCCAGGTCTTTAGCGGCTGGAAGCAGGTTACCCCTGGCACCCTATCGGCCCGCGAATACGACTCTGCGATAGCTGATCTGGTGTCCTACCTGCAGTGGATGGCCGAGCCGGTGCAAAACACCCGGGTGCGGGTGGGTGCATGGGTGTTGCTGTTCCTGGGCCTTTTCATCATTGTGGCCTGGCGCCTCAATGCCGCCTACTGGAAAGACGTCAAGTAATCACTGAGGCCGGGCGCTGGCGCCCGGTGCCATCGGGAGTGGCAGTCGCGCAGGGTCTTCCTGTGATCGGCTTCCACTCCTTCGTTATCTAGGAGACCCCCTGTCATGATGGTTTTGTACTCTGGCACCACCT
>CANHGF010000236.1 GCA_947460065.1 Comamonadaceae bacterium | reverse complement strand
GGTGCTCAAAAGCCTGCTTGGCGCCCACCTGGTGGATGCGCGCCAGAAAACGCCCTATCCATTCGAGAACCTCCAGGCTCTCCAGTTCGGGCCGACGCCCACCCCGGCGCGGACTGACGCTGAAGGCAAAGCCGCCGTGGTGGTGCAGGCTGCTGAGCGCGCCCGTGCCGCCGCTTAAAAGAAGGGGGGCGACCATCGGAACCTCGGCGGCCAGCAGTTCGGCCGCAAAGCCATGTTCCTCCAGAATTTGCGCGTCGCTCCAGCGGCCGGGTCGGTAGAACTTGAGCACCACCGCTAGCGCGGCCGTCTCGCCCGCCGGCGCTTCCAGGCCAGCCTGATAAACCCGGTTTTCGTAGCTCGACAGTGCGGTCAGCCGGCCGTCACCGTTCAGACCGACGCTGGCCATGGCGTCCAGAACCACATCGGGGGTCAGGTCTTCATAGGGATGGGGCGAGGCTGGAAGCATCGGGCCATTGTGCCTGCCGCAGGCTGCGCCATTGCTGGCCGGTGCCCAGGGTTGAGCGCTTGACGGTTTTAGTAAGCATACATATGATTGGGAGATTCGGATTTTCCCAGGAGACAGACCATGGCAAGCCCCTCTTCCTCATTGCCGGTGCTGGTGGCCGGTGGCGGCATCGGCGGTGCGGCCACCGCCCTCGCTCTGGTGCGCCAGGGCTACCGGGTGCAGGTGTTTGAGCAGGCGCCCGAGATCGGTGAGATCGGCGCCGGAATACAGCTCGGCCCCAACGCCTTCCATGCCTTTGACGCCCTGGGCATGGGCGAGAAGGCGCGCAGCCGCTCGGTCTTCACCGACTACATGGTGATGCACGATGCGCTTGACGGCTATCAGATTGGCAAGATTCCTACCGACGAGAATTTCCGGCAGCGCTTTGGCAACCCCTATGCGGTGATCCACCGCGCTGATGTGCATATGTCCTTGGTCGAAGGCGCTCGAGAAAGTGGCCAGGTCGAGATCTTCACCAACACCCGCATCGACCAGATCGAGCAGACCGACAGCAGCGTCATGGTGCAGGCGGCCGACGGGCGGCGCTTCCAGGGCCTTGCGCTCATCGCCGCTGACGGCGTCAAATCAGTGGTGCGCGAGAAGTACGTGGGCGATCCGGCCCGCGTCACCGGCCATGTGGTCTACCGTGCGGTGGTCGACAAGAAGGATTTTCCAGACGAGCTCAAATGGAACGCAGCCAGCATTTGGGTCGGCCCCCACTGCCATCTGGTGCACTACCCGCTGCGTGGCGGCGAGCAGTACAACGTGGTGGTCACCTTTCACAGCCGCCAGCAGGAAGAGTGGGGCGTGACCGAAGGCAGCAAAGAGGAGGTGCAAAGCTACTTCCAGGACATCTTGCCCATCGCGCGCCAGCTGATTGACCTGCCCAAGTCCTGGAAGCGTTGGGCCACTGCCGACCGCGAGCCCATCGGTCAGTGGACCTATGGTCGGGTCACCTTGCTGGGTGACGCTGCCCACCCGACCACCCAGTACATGGCCCAGGGCGCCTGCATGGCGATTGAAGACGCGGTCACCCTGGGCCAGGCCTTGGCTGCGAGCGAGCATGACTGGAGCCGCGCGCTCCACCTTTATCAGCAGGCCCGGGTGGCGCGCACTGCGCGCATCGTGCTGTCTGGCCGCGAGATGGGCCGCATCTACCATGCCAAGGGGGTGGAGCGTCTGGTGCGCAACGACCTGTGGCGCGGCCGATCGCCCGAGCGCTTTTATGATGCGGTGCAGTGGCTTTACGGCTGGAATGTGAGCAACTGCCTGGACGCTGGCCTGCGCGAGCTGGCTCCGGCCGCTTGAACCCCGCCCTTGAACCCCCAATAGAGGAGACACCGACATGAACGACCTCGGCCGCATTGAAGACCTGCCACTGGAGTACCGCGAGCGTCTGACACAGCAAAACCTGGTGCCGCTGTGGCCCAGCCTGCGTGGCGTCATGCCGCCTCATGTGCCGGGGCCCAAGACCCGCCCGACCCACTGGTCCTACCAGAGCATCAAGCCCTTGCTGTTACAGGCGGGCGAACTCACCCCGATTGAAAAAGCCGAGCGGCGGGTGCTGGTGCTGGCCAATCCGGGCCATGGCCTGGACAAGATGCAGGCCAGCCCGGCGCTTTATCTGGGCATGCAATTGCTGCTGCCCGGCGAGTGGGCGCCGTCGCACCGCCATACGCCCAATGCGGTACGCATGGTGGTCGAAGGCGAGGGCGCCTGGACCACGGTCGAAGGTGAAAAGTGTCCGATGAGCCGCGGCGATCTGATCCTTACCCCCACCGGCTTGTGGCATGAGCACGGGCACGAGGGCAGCGAGCCGGTGATCTGGCTCGATGTGCTGGACCTGCCCCTGGTCTACTACATGGAGGCTTCCTACCATGTCAATGGTGACGGTAAGCGCCAGCAGGTGCATGCCGGCCAGGGCTACCGGCAGTACGCGCGCGGCGGCTTGCGGCCGACGCCGGTCTTTCAGAGCCATAACAAGCGCTACCCGATGCTGCGCTACCCCTGGGCCGACGCCCGGGCGGCGCTTCAGTCCATGGCTGATAACGACCCAGCCCTGGAGTGTGTGCAGATCACTTACGTCAATCCCGAGACCGGCGAGGACGCCGAGAACATCCTCGGCTTTTATGCGCTGATGCTGCGCCCCGGCCAAAGCCTGAAGCTGCCGGCACGCTCGCCCGCCTGTGTGTTCCATCAGATCGAGGGCCGCTCTGAGTTGCAAATTGGCGAGCAATCTTTCACCCTTGAATTGGCCGATACTTGCTGCGCGCCGGGCTATACCGGCGTGCAATTGCGCAATCTGTCGGCCAGTGAGCCGGCCTTTTTCTTCATGGCCGACGAATCTCCGCTGCATCGCAAACTTGGCATCTACGAAGTGCGCGATTGACTGGCCTGCACCAACTTTCCGTTTTTTAACTCACCCAGGAGACACTATGAGCGAGTACCTGTTCAGCCCACCGGCCATTGCATCCGTGCCCATCCGCGGTCGGAGCGAACGCTTTGCGGTCAACCGGATTTTTTGCGCCGGCCGCAACTACCATGCGCATGCGGCTGAAATGGGCAGCAGCGTCAACAAAGGGGTGGACCCGCCGTTTTATTTCACCAAGGCAGCGCAGACCTTGGTGCCTTCGGGCGCGACCGTGGCCTATCCGCCGGGCACCAAAAATTACCACTATGAGATGGAACTGGTGATTGCCCTGGGCAAGCCCGGCTTCCGGGTGAGCGAGGCCGACGCGCATCAGCTTGTTTATGGCTATGCCAGCGGTCTGGACATGACCCGGCGCGACATTCAGCTGTTTGCCCGTGAAAAGGGCCGCCCCTGGGACTTGGGCAAGGACTTCGAGGAATCGTCGGTCTGCTCTGAAATCGTGCCCATGCCCGGCGTTGCGCTCGAGCATGCGGCCATTGCGCTCGAAGTCAATGGCACGACACGCCAGAGTTCTGACATCGACAAGCTCATCTGGAACGTGCGCGAAATCATCGCTGACCTTTCGCGCTACTACCACCTGCAGGCCGGTGACCTCATCTACACCGGCACGCCCGAGGGCGTGGGCGCTGTGGTGTCGGGTGACCACCTGACCGGTCGGGTCGAAGGCGTTGCCGAGATCGCGCTGACCATAGGCCCGGCCGAATAATTCGCCGCCGGCCCCCTCGTGCAACCTGCCTTGCCCCTTTGCGGAGGGCGGGGCGGGTTTTTTTGTCCGGCCTCTGAGGAACCGTCATGAAGCTCTATAACTTTTTCCGCAGCGGCACCTCGCACCGCCTGCGCATTGCGCTCAATCTCAAGGGCTTGGCGGTGGACTATGTCCCCGTTGATCTGCGCACCGAGCAGCACCTGCAGGCGGCCTACAAGGCGCTCAATCCACAGGGCCTGGTGCCCGCCCTGGTCGACGGTGATCAGGTGCTGATCCAGTCGCCGGCCATCATCGAATGGCTGGAAGAAAGATACCCCAGCCCGGCCCTGTTGCCCCAGGGCGATCGCCAGCGCGCTCACGTGCGCGCTCTGGCTGCCATGGTGGGCTGTGATATCCACCCGATCAACAACCGGCGCATCCTGGAATACCTGCGTCAGCAGTTCAAGGCTGACGAGGCGGCCATCAATGCCTGGTGCGCCACCTGGATCAGCGCTGGCTTTGATGCTTTCGAGGCGCTGCTGGCGGCTGACAAAAGCCGAGGCGATTTTTGTTTCGGCGGCCGCCCTGGTCTGGCCGATGTCTACCTGGTGCCCCAGGTCGAAAGCGCCCGCCGCTTCAAAGTCGATATGACGCGCTGGCCCTTGATTTCGGCGGTTGACGCCGCCTGCATGAAGCTCGACGCCTTCGAGCAGGCTACACCCGTGAAGCAGCCCGACGCGGGCTGAGTCTTGGCCGGCCTTGTTGGCTCCGGATGGGAGGCTTGCCTCGGGCTTAACTGAGCTTTGTGGGAGCCGCGCCCTCGCGGCGATGGCCGGCTGATGGGGTGCAGCGCTTGATGAGAGGCCGCATCGCGCCGAGGGCGGCGCTCCCACAAGGCGGCGCTCCTACAAAGGCGGCGCTCCTACAAAGGCGCACTGGCACGGGGTAATGGGTCGAGTTACTGATGTATTGCCTGATGTAATCAAAAAATCTGGTGCAGCAGTTGTTTATGCGTGTGGCCCAATGCAAATGCTTAAAGCAGTTTCTGAAGTTGCCTCACTTCACGGAATTGTTTCTCAAACAAGTGTTGAAGAATCAATGGCTTGTGGAATTGGTGTCTGCATGACTTGTGTTATGCCAATTATT
>CANHGF010000235.1 GCA_947460065.1 Comamonadaceae bacterium | reverse complement strand
GAGCAGGAGCAGGAGCAGGAGCAGGAGCAGGAGCAGGAGCAGGAGCAGGAGCAGGAGCAGGAGCAGGAGCAGGAGCAGGAGCAGGAGCAGGAGCGGCGGCGGTCTCGGCTGATTTGAAGATGTTCAGGAACTGGTAGGCACTCTGAGTCACCCCGCTGTAGGTGTTGATCGGAGTCAAGCCGGTGCTGCTTTGTGCGATGTCCCTGTTGAAGGACCAGTAGGACAGCAAGCCGATGCCATTGGCTTTGACGAAATCAGCAATGGTCTGTGCGTCGGCCAGGGTGAAGACGGTCCAGTCGTCGTTCCATCCGATCATGGGGGTGATGCCCATCATGGCGTGGATTTGTGCGCGGGTCTTGGTCGGGAAGATCAGTTGGATTTGGTCGGCCGTGGCATTGAAGGACACGATCGAGGCCTGAGCCAGGGTGGCCGGCGAGATCATGGTCTTGATGTTGTTTGCGCCGAAGGTCATGGTCATGGCATTGACCATGCTGACCTTGACGCCAGCGGCCACCGCTCCTTTGATCAGGTTCAGGCTGGCATCGTTGACGCCGCGGAACCAGGCCGGTAGGGTGAACGAGGTGTAGAGGTCAGGGTATTTGGCCTGCAGGCGCACCAGCACCCGGTTGCGGCGGGCGGTGGCATCAACGTTGCTCAGCTGCGTGCCTTCGACATCCCAGTCGATCCGGCGGGTGCCTGAATCGGTGATGAGTTTGTCCAGCAGGGCCAGCAGTTGGTCGTCGGTGCACGACACTTCGGCGTAGATGCCATCGGCGCCGCCCATCGAGACGATCAGCTTGCCACCCTGGGTGACGAAGTTGCGTGCATCGGGCAGCATATTGGTGAGGGTGGTATCGAGCGCGCAGCTGCCGCGCGTGATGCCAAAGGCCAGGGTGGCGCTTTTCAGGCCGGCGTTTTTCTGGGCAGCCGTGAGGGTGCCTGGGCCCCAGCTTTGAAAGTAGGGAGCGACCTCGGCCGCCTGGCCAAGGCTGGCGGCACACAAGGTGGTGGCAAGGGCGGCTGCGAAGGCCAGGGTTTTCAGGCGGGGTCGGCTCGGGGTAGAGCTCGAGCGTTGGGTGGTGGAGGGGCTAGGACGGGTTTGCGAAGAGTAGGTCATGCAGGTTCAAGCGTCGGTCAGACACTTGCTCGTTTTTCGTCAGACAAGGCTGCGCCCTTGCGCGGACGGGGCCCCTATGGGCCGGGCGTCTGCGCTGGATGCAGGGTTGGGGACGCTGCTCTTGACCGGGCTGGTTTTGTGCTCCGGGGCCTCTTGCAGGCTCAGCGTTGGGCCGAATACTAAGGGCAATAGCTGGGCTCGGAAGCTTGGCTCAGCCGCCGGTGTAAGCAAACGATGCAGTGGGTAGCTCTCGCATAAGTGCAGGCACGCTTGTTACGGCTTGACACCAGAATCAGAGGCCGGCTCGGCAAGGTCGAGCCTCTGTCTGACAGCGCTCGGGACAAAAGGCCCTGGATAAAATCGCGTAGCTTCAAGTTCAGCCGGCTGCGGGCCCGGCGCCTTAGCGAGATCAAGCCATGACCCAGAAAGACAGTGCCGTCACATCCCTGCAGGGCCTGCGCAAGTGGCGCGAGGCTGTGCCCAACGACCGCATGGCCCATGTGGTCAAGGATCTGCTGCGCACCATTCAAAGGGCGATGCAGATCCGGCTGGCCGAGCATTCGGTCTCAATTGGTCAGTGGGCGTTTTTGCGCATCCTGTGGGAGCGCGAAGGCATCACCCAGCGCGAGCTCAGTGAGCTGGCTGGGGTGAGCGAGCCCACCACTTACAGCGCCTTGCTGGCGATGGAGAAAGCCGGTTTTATTACCCGTCAAAAATTGGCCGGCAATATGCGCAACCTCAGCGTTTGCCTGACGCCCAAGGGGCGCGCCCTCAAGGCCAACTTGGTGCCGCTGGCCGAGCAGGTCAATGCGGTGGCCGTCAATGGCCTGTCGACCCAAGAGGTGGCGGCCCTGCGGCGCACCATGCTGCACATGATCGCCAATCTTGAGGCTAACGAGTCAGCCTCTGGTTCGCCCGACGGAGCCTAGCCGCGGCTTTGACCGCTTGTCGGGGGACGCCCCCCGCCCTTGCTAGGCTGATTGAGCCAGCGCCGCGGGTACTAGGCTCAAGAGCCGCGGGTGATGGGCATCTCGACGTCCTGACGGGTCTGCAGTTGCCGGGCCAGTTCCAGCTTGGCCAGCGATGCGCGATGGACTTCGTCCGGGCCGTCGGCAAAGCGCAGGGCGCGCTGCCAGACATAGGAATAGGCCAGGGGAAAGTCGTCGGACATGCCGCCGCCGCCGTGGGCCTGAATGGCCCAGTCGATCACCTTGGCTGCCATATTGGGGGCCACCACTTTGATCATGGCGATTTCGGCCTTGGCCACCTTGTTGCCCACCGTGTCCATCATGTAGGCCGCTTTGAGCGTCAGCAGGCGGGCCTGCTCGATCATGCAGCGTGATTCGGCGATGCGCTCATGCCAGACCGACTGTGCCGACACCGGCTTGCCAAAGGCGATGCGGCTGTTGAGGCGGCTGCACATCAATTCAAGCGCGCGTTCGGCCGCGCCGATGCTGCGCATGCAGTGGTGAATACGGCCGGGGCCCAGGCGTCCCTGGGCGATTTCGAAGCCGCGGCCTTCGCCCAGCAGCAGGTTGTTCACGGGAATCCGCACGTTCTCCAGCAGCACCTCCATATGGCCGTGGGGTGCGTCGTCGTAGCCAAAGATGGGCAGATGGCGCAGGATCTTGATGCCGGGCGTGTTGGCCGGCACCATGACCATGGACTGCTGGGAGTGCCGGGGGGCTTCGGGGTCGGTCTTGCCCATGACGATGAAGATCGCGCAGCGCGGATCGCCGACGCCGGAGGACCACCACTTGCGGCCGTTGATCACATAGTGGTCGCCGTCGCGCTCAATGGAGCACTGGATGTTGGTGGCGTCCGACGAGGCCACAGCCGGCTCGGTCATTAAGAAGGCTGAACGAATCTCTCCGCGCAGCAGGGGTTCAAGCCACTCCTTTTTGTGGGCTTCGGTGCCATAGCGCTCGATGGTCTCCATATTGCCGGTATCGGGCGCATTGCAGTTGAACACCTCGGGCGCCCAGTGCACCCGGCCCATGATCTCGCACAAGGGGGCGTATTCGAGGTTGGACAGGCCTTCAGGCGCACGCGGCGAATGCGGCAAGAACAGGTTCCACAGGCCCGCGGCGCGGGCCTTGGGCTTGAGCTCTTCGATGAGTGTGAGCGGCACCCAGGCATTGCCCTTGGCCCGGTTGGCGGCAATCTCTTCATGAAAGCGATGCTCGTTGGGGTAGATGTGCTCGTCCATGAAGGCCAGCAGGCGCTCTTGCATCTGCTTGATTTTGGGTGTGTAGTCGAAATTCATGAACGTATCTCCTGGTGTTGTACTTGTCAGTGGGCGCCTGCGCGTTGGGCGAATTGCCAGGCGAGTTCGGCCAGCGGGCGTGCGCCTGCTCCCGAGGCCTTGGCCTGGTCGCTGGAGGCGGTACCGTCTTCGGCGCGTTTGGCAATGCCTTGAAGGATGGCGGCGATGCGAAACAGGTTGTAGGCCAAGTAGAAGTTCCACTCGGCCTGTGTAGGGGGCGCTGTCTGGGTGCGCTCGCAGTAGCTGCGCAGGTATTGGTTCTCGTCGGGGATGCCCAGGCTGGCAATGTCGAGCCCGCCGATGCCGCGGAACACGCCGGGGCTGATGTGCCAAGACATGCAGTGATAGGCAAAGTCGGCCATCGGGTGGCCGAGGGTGGACAACTCCCAGTCCAGCACCGCAATCACTCGGGGCTCGCTGGGGTGGAACATCAGGTTGTCGAGCCGATAGTCACCATGCACGATAGACACCTGCGCCTCGTCGCGCGCCGCCGTGGGTATGCTGCGCGGCAGCCAGTCGATCAGTGCGTCCATGGCCGCAATCGGCTGGGTGATGGAGGCAGCGTATTGCTTGCTCCAGCGGCCGATCTGACGCTCAAAATAGTTACCGGGCCGGCCGTAGTCGCTCAGACCGATGGCGGCAAAGTCGACCTTGTGCAGGGCGGCGATCACCCGGTTCATCTCGCCGTAGATGGCGCCGCGTTCGGCAGGGCTCATGCCGGGCAGCGACTGGTCCCAGAACACCCGTCCTTGCACGAACTCCATCACATAGAAGGCGCGGCCGATGATGCCCTCGTCTTCGCACAGGCACAGCATGTGCGCCACCGGTACTTCACTGCCCGCCAGAGCATGCATGACGCGAAATTCGCGCTCAATGGCATGGGCCGAGGGCAGAAGCTTGGCCGCAGGCCCCGGTTTGGATCGCATCACATACGACCGGCCCGGTGTGCTGAGCTTGTAGGTGGGGTTGGACTGCCCGCCCTTGAAGAGTTCGGCCTGCAGCGGACCGGCAAAGCCGGGCAGATGTGCTTCAAGATAGCGTGCCAGGGCCGGCAGGTCGATGAGATGCTGCTCGCTCACCGGCTTGGTGCCGCTGTAGGTGTCTTGGTGGTTCATGGCTGGCGAAGTTCCCTCGGCGCGCGCGGACGAAGGGGCACGGTTAGCGCGTTGGCGTAGCCGGCCCACAGGCTGTGAGACGGAGAGTTCAGCGCTCGACCTCGGCTTCGCCGATCCGTGTTAGCGCCTGCCGATCGCGCACCACCAGGCCGGCCGGCTCGATGCGGATGATGCCCTCGCGCTCCATGGTTTTGAGTTCCTGATTGACCCGCTGGCGCGAGGCTCCCAGCAATTGCGCCAACTCTTCCTGAGCCAGTTGCAGGCCGATGCGGGTATCG
>CANHGF010000234.1 GCA_947460065.1 Comamonadaceae bacterium | reverse complement strand
GTGCGCCGCCGGGCATAGGCGCCGATACCGACACCATCGTCAGCGCGCTGGGCTACAGCCCGGCCGATCTGCAGAAATTGCGCGAGGACAAAGTACTTTCATGAGCACAGACAGCCCCGTTGACTCCGGCCCTTTGCGCCCGCTGCAGGGCGTGCGCATTGCAGACTTCAGCTCCAACATGGCCGGCCCATTTGCCACCATGATCCTGGCCCAGCTGGGCGCGGATGTGATCAAGATTGAAGCGCCCAAGGGTGACGATGCGCGCGCCTGGCCGCCCATCGTCGATGGCCTGAGCTTGACCCACCGGCACATGAGCGCGGGCAAGCGCGGCCTGGTGCTCGACCTGAAAATTCCCGAGGCGGTGCAGGTGGCCCTGGATGTGATGGCGCACTGCGATGTGGTGCTGCAAAGCATGCGTCCGGGCGTGGCCGACCGGGTGGGCATAGGCGAGCAGGCCGCCCGCCGGGCCAATCCGCAGGTGCTGTACTACGACCTCAGCGCCTTTGGCGCCGGCCCCACCGGCCAGGCCATGCCCGGCTACGACCCGCTGGTGCAGGCCTATTCGGGCATCATGCAGATGAATGGCCACGAGGGCATGCCGCCCACCCGCTGCGCGCCATCGATGATCGATCTGGGCACCGGTCAATGGATCGCGATGGGCATCCTGGCCGCCATCATGGCGCGTCGCCAGGGTCAGGCGGTCAAGCACATGGAGACCGCCCTCATCGACACCGCCTTCAGCGTGGTGCCCTACCAGGCCAGCGCAGCGCGCATGAGCGGCCAGCGCCCGCCCAAGGCCGGCTCGGGCAACCCGATTGCAGCGCCCTACCAGTGCTACCCGACCCGCGACGGCGAGTTGATGCTGGCTGCGCCCAGCCAGCGACTGTGGGAGGCCGTCGTGAAGGTGCTGCAAGCCCCCGAGCTGGCCAGCGATGCCCGCTTTGCGACCGTCGCGCTGCGCTCGCGCCATATCAAGGAACTCGAGACCGAGATCAGCCAGCGGCTGGCCAGCGACGACGTCGACAACTGGGTGGCCCGCTTTACCCAGGCGGGTGTGCCGGTCACCCGGGTCAGCGGCCTGGAGCAGACCGCGCGCGGCCCCATGGCAGATGAGCGGCAGACCTTCATGGATTCGAATGGCGTGCCGCTGGTGCGACTGCCCTGGCTGGTCGACGGCCAGGCACTGCCCTGGGTGCGGCCCGCGCCCCGCCTGGGCGAGCACAGCCTGCAGGTACTGCAGGATCTGGGCTATGAAGAAAGCCGCCGCAACGCCCTGGTGGCCAGCGGCGCGGTGCTGTGCGCCAAATGAAAGCCCATCACGAGCTGAATGACTGAACCACCCTATTCAACCCACCCCCCACTGGAGGACTCACCATGCAACGTCGTCAATTTCATCAGCTGCTCAGCGGTCTGGCCGCCGGCGCCCTGCCGGGCCTGAGCGCGGCGCAGGCTTCCTACCCGCAGTCGCCGGTCAAGATCATCATCGGCTTTGGCCCGGGCAGCGGCACCGACATCATCAGCCGCCTGATGGCCGAGGAATTGCGACAGGCGCTGGGCCAGCCCTTTGTGGTGGACAACCGGCCCGGCGCCTCGGCTCAGATCGCCGCCACTGCTGTGGCCAAGTCCGCACCCGACGGCTACACCCTGATGCTGACCTCCAACACCACGCATTCGGTCAACCCGCACCTGTTCAAGAAGCTGCCCTACGACCCGATCGCCGACTTCACGCCCATCGGCGGGGTGGCTTACTTCCCCTTCATCCTGGCGGTCAACGCCAGCCTGCCGATACGCACCGCCCAGGAGCTGGTCACTTACTCACAGCAAAACCGCGGCAAGATGTCCTACGCCTATGGCACGCCAACGGTGCAGATTCCCTGCGAGGCCATCAACCGCCTCAAGCAATTGGGCGCGGTCGGCGTGCCCTACAAGAGCAGCCCACCGGCCCTCAACGACGTGGTGGCCGGGCTGGTGCAGTTCCTGGTGGTCGACCTGGCCTCAGCGCGGCCGCACCTGCAATCGGGCCGCTTGCGCGCGCTGGCCGTCACCTCAGCCAAGCGCTCAGCCCTGGCGCCCGAGTTGCCCACGGTGGAAGAAGCCCTGGGGCTGAAGGATTTCGACCTGGCCGCCTGGACCGGCATGTTCGGCCCGGCCGGGCTGCCCAAAGAGGTGGTCAGCAAGGTCTCGACAGCGCTGACGCGCAGCCTGGCCAAGCCCGAGGTGCGTGAGCGCATTACTGCCCTGGGCGCTGAGCCGACACCCTCGGACACACCGGCCTTTACCGAGCTGGTCAGGCGGCAGCTGGACATCTGGGGCCGCAACCTCACGCTGGCCGGCATACAGCCCGAATAAAGCGCTGAACCCCGCCCATGTTTGAGCTGCAAGGCCTGGACGGCGCCAACAGCGGTCCGCGGGCCATCGTGCGGGTGCTGCAGGTGCTGGGGCATCTGGCCCAGCACCCGCAGGGCTGCAGCCTGGCCCAACTGTGCCAGGCGCTGAAGGTGCCCAAGACCAGCTTGTTCGTCATGCTCAAGACCTTGCAGGCCAGTGGTCACCTGACGCTCGATCAAGCTCAGTACAAGCTTGGGGCGTCCTCCATTGCGTTGGGCGCCCAAATGGCCGACAGCGCACGCAGCAGTTTTCCGCAATGCGCCCACGAGCAGCTGCAAAACCTCAGCCGCCGCACCGGCGAGACCAGCTTTCTGGCAGTGCTCACCGACGACGGTCTGCATTGCCGCTACCTGTCGGTGGTCGAGTCGGGCAACTGGCTGCGCTTTAGCGTGCAGCCCGATTCGCTCAAGCCGGCCTATGCCACCGGTACCGGCCACGCCATGCTGGCTTTTTTGCCCAAGCCCGATCTGCAGGCCATCCTCAGCCGGGTGCAGTTCGAAAAAATCACTCCCAAGACGGTGGGCTCGGAGCGCAGCCTGATGAGCGCGCTGGCCAAGGTCAGGCGCGAGCAGGTCAGCACCACCGACAGCGGCACCGTGGCCCAGGTGATGTCGGTGGCTGCGCCCATCTTCAACGCCCACGGACGGGTGATGGCGGCGGTCAGTGCGGGCGGTCCCACCGCGCGCATGTCACCGCAGCTCGGCGCCATCGCCCGCCTGGTTCGCAACACCGCTGAAGAGATTTCAAACAGCCTGGGCTGGCTCGGACCCTGGCCACCCGCACCCTGAACTGATGAGTCAACTTTTCTCTCTCGAAGGCCGCATCGCCCTGGTGACCGGCGGCTCGCGCGGCATTGGCCGCATGATGGCCGGCGGCCTGCTCAAGCACGGCGCTAGCGTCTATATCTGCTCGCGCAAGGCGCAGGACTGCGAGACCACCGCCCGTGAGCTCTCCAGCCTCGGGCCCTGCCATGCGCTGCCGGCCGACATCTCGACCGTCGAAGGCGCGCGCGAGCTGGCGCAGACCCTGGCGGGCCGCGAAAGCAGGCTGGACATCCTGGTCAACAATGCCGGCGCAGCCTGGAGCGCGCCCTTTGAGAGCTTTCCCGAAAAAGGCTGGGACAAGGTGGTCGACCTGAACATGAAGACGCCGTTTTTCCTAACCCAGGCGCTGCTGCCCCTGCTGCGCGAGAGCGCCAAACAGCGCTGCGCCAAGGTGATCAACATTGCCTCTATCGACGGCCTGTCCACCACCACCTGGGAGACCTTCCCGTACACAGCCAGCAAAGCCGGCCTGATCCACCTGAGCAAACGCCTGGCGCTGACGCTGGTCGGTGAACGCATCGTGGTCAACTGCATCGCGCCGGGCGCCTTCGCATCCGACATGAATGTGCTTGCCCGTGACCATGGCGAGGCCATGGCCCGGCAGGTGCCGGCTGGGCGCATCGGGCAGGCCGAAGACATCGAGGCGGCGGTGGTCTACCTGGCGTCACGGGCCGGCGACTATGTGGTGGGCTCGACCTTGATCGTTGACGGCGGCTGGGCCCATACCCGAAACTGAATCAGCCAGGCACGCAGGGGTGCCCGCTCAGCAGCGGGTCAGGCAGCCCAACAACCGGGGCTGCGCATGGCTCAGGGCAGCAATTGCTGGTCGGCCACCTGCACCTGGCGGCCGACCCATTCTTCCTGCTGCAAGCGCGCCACCCAGCCTTCGTTCTCGGTGGTGGCCAGGGCCCGCTGTCCGCCAGGCAGATCGACCAGCACCATGGCGCGCGGGGTTTTACCCCGGCCATGCAGCACGGTGCAGGCGGCCACATGCGCCGCGCCGCTGTAACCGTCGACCACCTCACGGACCTGGGTCTGCGCCGCCACCTGATCGCTCAGGTCGGCATGGAAAAAGCCATCGACTGGCGGCGTCATGCCCCACAGGCCAAAGCCCTGCTTGGTGAGGATTCCTGAAACGCAGGAGACGAGCGCATGCCGGCCGTGGCCGGCGCGCAGCAACTCGGCCGCCCGCGCGGTGCTCTGGAACTCATAGTTGTTGAAAGGCCCGCCCGCAAACGACATGCCGCCAGTCAGCGTGAGCTCACGCTCGGTGCTCAGCCCCAAGGCCTGCGAATACAACAGAACTGCAATCGGAAAGCAGCTGTAGAGCTCGACCAGGTCCAGGTCGTGGGCGCTCAGGCCGGCGCTGTCGAGTGCCGCCTGGCCGGCGATGCGCGCGCCCACACAGTCATGCAAACTCGCCCGGGCCGACAGCGCTAGCATGTGGTTGGACTCGGTGCTGGCCCAGGGAAAGACCCAGCGCGCGGGGTCTATGCCCAACTCGCGGGCCCGACCCGCCGAACACAAAAGCAGCGCGCTGGCCTGATCCACATTCCAGCTGGCGCAATGCAGGCGGGTATAGGGAAAAGCCTGCATCGG
>CANHGF010000233.1 GCA_947460065.1 Comamonadaceae bacterium | reverse complement strand
GTGACCGCCTCGAACCTCGTCTCCATGCAAAGTGCCCTGCTGACGGCCAGCGTACAAGGCACGCACACCGACAGCATCAGCGAAGTCCAGGCCATCGTCAGCGCGTATGGCAGCATCTTGGGTGAAGCCAACGGTGCCGCACCCGACAGCACGCCCGCCACCAACCCGAGCGCAGCCGACTACCGCCTGATCGGTGCCACCGTGGCCGCCAGCCTGAGCAACGGCTCGAGTGCTCAGCTGCTGCTCAACAGCACCATTGGCCAACTCGGCCGCGCCGATGTGGACACCGTGCCCAAAATCGACGCCCTGGCGAGTGTGGTCCAACGTCTGATGCTCACAGCCGCCAGCACACAGAACGCGGCCAGCGGCACCCTCGCGGGTGCCCTGACTGCCGCCGACCTGGCCTTGCTGGGTCTGGTGGGTGTAGACACCCTCAACCTGCCGCTTGTTCTGGGTGCCATTGCCAGCTCAGCCAACGATGGCAGCGCCATCGACAGTTTTGACGAGTTGCAGGCCTTGGTGCTGTTTTCGGTGCGCTCGCAAGCCGCATCGCCGAATTCGAGCTCGGCCCCTGGTCAGGCAAGGCCGAGATCGCCACCCGGGTCAGGCTCAACGGCTCGCAGGAGGTGATGGCCCTGGTGGAGACCTCCGACGGCCAGTGGTGGCAGGGCAAGGCCGAGGTCGAGGTCACCGAATCGGCCTGCCTGGACGCCGGCTGATATGCAGGCGCGCATCCAGCTGTCATCGCCAGTGCGGCGCGGCCAGCCGGTCCAGGTGCGCCTGCTGGTAGAGCACCCGATGGAGACCGGCTATCGCTTCGACTTTGCCGGCACCGCAGTACCCAAGAACGTGATCTACAGCCTGCAGGCCGACTACGGCGGCCGCACCGTACTCAAAGCCAGGCTGGGCTCAGGCATTGCTGCCAACCCCTTTTTGCAGTTCTGGCTGCTGCCCGAAGAAAGTGCCGAACTGCGGGTGCAGTGGCAAGACGAGCAAGGGGTAGCGGGGCAGATCAGCACCCGGATCGAGGTGCCGCCAGCTTAAGGTCAGGGATGGGTGTGGGAGCCGCGTCATCGCGCCGAGGGCGGCGCTCCCACCAGCTCAGCTCAGGCTGAAAAATGGGTTGTGGGAGCTGCGCCCTCGCGGCGATGCGGCGGGCGATCGGTGGCGATGCACCTTCAAAACTCCGTCGCCGCGAGGGCGCGGCTCCCACCACTTTTGCCGATCGCCTGGACTGTCTTCGCGGTTGGCCTTTCAGCGCGCCAACCAGCGCCGTGCCAGCTCCACCCAGTAAGTCGCACCCAGCGGAATGAGCTCATCGTTGAAGTCGTAGCTGGGGTTGTGCAGGGTACAGGGCCCACCGCCGTGGCCCATCTCGCGGTGCAGGCCGTCGCCGTTGCCGATAAAGCAATAGGCGCCGGGCTTGGCTTGCAGCATGTAGGAGAAGTCCTCGGCGCCCATGGTGGGCTCCTGCACCAGCACTTGGTCTGCACCGACGATGCCCTGCATGACAGCGCGGGCAAATTCAGCCTCGGCGGCGCTGTTGATGGTGGGCGGGTAATTGCGAGCGAATTCGAACTCGCAGCGCGCGCCGAAAGCGGCGGCGGTGTGCTCGGCAATCTCACGCATGCGCTGCTCGATCAGGTCGATCACCTCCGTGGTGAAGGTGCGTACCGTGCCTTGCATCTCGCAGAGGTCGGGGATCACATTGGTCGCCTCGCCGGCGTGAATCATGGTGACCGAAATCACCGCCGCGTCCACCGGCTTTTTGTTGCGGGTGACGATGGTCTGGAAGGCCTGCACCATCTGGCAGGCCACCGGCACCGGGTCGACGCCGTTGTGCGGCAGCGCAGCATGGCCACCCTTGCCGTGGATGGTGATTTTGAATTCATTGCTCGAGGCCATGACCGGCCCGGCACTAACAGCGAACTGGCCCGCCGCCATGCCCGGCCAGTTGTGCATGCCGAACACCGCCTCCATGGGAAAGCGGTCGAACAGGCCGTCGCGCATCATCTCGCGCGCGCCGCCCCCACCCTCTTCGGCCGGCTGAAAAATCACATACACGGTGCCGTCAAAATCGCGCTGCGCCGCCAGATGCTGGGCGGCGGCCAGCAGCATGGCGGTGTGGCCGTCATGTCCGCAGGCGTGCATCTTGCCCGGATTTTGGCTGGCGTGGGCGAAGGTGTTGAACTCCTGCATGGGCAGCGCGTCCATATCAGCCCGCAGACCGAGCGCACGGCCACTGGAACCCCCATCGCGGCCGTGGATGATGCCCACCACCCCGGTGGTGCCCATGCCACGGTGCATCGGGATGCCCCAGCGCTCGAGCTGCTCGGCTACTAAATCAGCGGTGTGCACTTCCTTGAAGCACAGCTCCGGATGAGCGTGGATTTGTCGCCGCAGGGCGGCGATGGACGGGGCCTGGCCCACGATGGAGTCGATCAGTTTCATGGTGTCTGCCCTGACGGAGTTCAAAAGGACAGGCATCACTTTAACCCCAGCCAACCGCCAGCGCAGCCGGCAAGGACGATGCCCCGGCACGGGCTGCCCTTTCCGGCTATGACGGGATGCACAATAAGGGCATGCGACTCCTACACACCATGCTGCGCGTCGGCGATCTGCAGCGCTCCATCGCCTTCTACACCCAGGTGCTGGGCATGACGCTGCTGCGCACTACCGAGAACCCAGACTACAAGTACAGCCTGGCCTTTTTGGGCTACGGCTCCAACCCGGACCATGCCGAGCTGGAGTTGACCTACAACTGGGGCGTCGACACCTACGAGATGGGTACGGCCTATGGCCACATCGCCCTAGGCGTGCCTGATGTGTATGCGGCCTGCGAAAAGATCCGCAGTGCCGGCGGCGCCATCACCCGCGAGCCCGGACCGGTCAAGGGCGGCAGCACGGTGATCGCCTTTGTCACCGACCCCGACGGCTACAAGATCGAGCTGATCGAGCGGCTCTGACGCAGCCGAGCGTCTGCCAGCAGCACTCCCGCCGCGCTACAGTTGCGCCATGTCGGACCCGGGTTTTCGCTTCCCCCCGCCCCTGCGCGATGTGCAGGCCATGCTGGCCGACACCCGCAAGCAATGGGGCGGCGGGCGCGATTTATGGGTGTTCGGCTATGCCTCCCTGATCTGGCGGCCGGAGTTCGAGCATGCTGAGCGGCGCTGGGCGCGCATCCATGGCTACCACCGGGCGCTCAAGATGTGGAGCCGGGTCAACCGCGGCACGCCCGACTGCCCCGGCCTGGTGTTTGCGCTGCTGCAAGGCGGCAGCTGCCGGGGCGTGGCCTACCGGATCGAGCGTGCGCAGGCCGACGAGGCGCTCGAGCGCCTGTGGCTGCGTGAGATGCCTACCGGCGTCTACGACCCGCGCTGGCTGCCCTGCATCACCGAACAGGGAACGGTGCAGGCCCTGGCCTTCACCCTGTCAAGGCGCAGCCCCAACTACACCGGCGAGCTGCAGGCTGAGCGGCTGCGCGATATCTTTGCACATGCCAGGGGCCGCTATGGCACCACGCTGGACTATGCGCGCCAGACCTATGAGTGCCTGCGCCAGGCGGGTATCCACGACGAGTTGCTGCAGCGCATGCTCAGGCACGCCTGAGCCAGTTCCCCTCAGGTTTATGCGTGCGGGAGCGCTCCGTATACTGCTTTCATGACCGACCCCCTCGCTTCCATCGCCGACCTGCGCAAAAGCTACGAGCGCGCCGAGCTCGACGAAAACGCCTCCCATGCCGATCCTTTGCAGCAGTTCCAGCGGTGGCTGCATGAAGCCATCGCGGGCCAGTTGCCCGAGCCCAACGCGATGACCCTGGCTACGGTCGATGCCCAAATGCGGCCATCGACCCGGGTGGTGCTGATCAAGGGCCTGGATGAGCGCGGCATCGTCTGGTACACCAATTACGACAGCCGCAAGGGCCAGGCACTGGCCGGCAACCCCTACGCCGCGCTGCAGTTTCACTGGGTCGAGCTTGAGCGGGTGGTGCGCATCGAAGGCCGGGTCGACAAGGTCTCGGCTGAGGAAAGCGATGCCTACTACGCCAGCCGTCCGCTGGACTCGCGCATCGGCGCCTGGGCCAGCCCGCAAAGCCAGGTGATCCCAGGCCGGGGCACTCTGGTGGCCAATGCCGCCCGCTACGGCGCGCAGTTCCTGCTCAACCCGCCACGCCCGCCCCATTGGGGTGGCTACAGGCTGGTGCCCGACCGCTGGGAATTCTGGCAAGGCCGCAAAAGCCGGCTGCACGACAGGCTGCGCTATCGGCTCGAGGACGCTGACTGGGTCAGGGAGCGGCTGGCGCCCTGAGGCAGGTCATTTTCAGCCTTGCAAGGGCCCTAAGCGCTCCAATACCTGAGCGGCCAGCAAAGGCTGATCAGCAGCCTCTGACCATTCGGGCGCGACCTCAGCCAGCGGCCGCAGCACAAAGGCACGCTGGTGCATGCGCGGGTGCGGCACGCACAAGGCGGGCGATTCGATGCGGCCTTCGCCGTAAAGCAGCAGGTCCAGATCAAGGGTGCGCGGTGCGTTGCGGTAGGGCCGCTGGCGGCCGGCCGCGAGCTCCAGCTGCTGCAGACCAGCCAGCAGTTGCGGCGCGCTCAGGTGGGTGCTCAAGGCAGCCACCGCGTTGAGAAAAGGCGGCGCCCCTGGTTCGCAGTCTATGGGGGCGCTGCGGTAAAGAGCGGAGACCCGCAGCACTTGGGTATCAGGCAAATCGCCGAGCGCTCCCGCCGCCCAGCACAAGGTGGCTGCGGCTTGACCCAGGTTCGCGCCCAAGCCCACGTAGGCGCGCACCGGCTCGCGCAAGGCGGGCAGG
>CANHGF010000232.1 GCA_947460065.1 Comamonadaceae bacterium | reverse complement strand
TGATCACCTTCAGGTGGGACAGATCGGTCATCACCGACTGCAGCCGCACCGGATCGCCCGAAGGCCGCGCGGCCGCCAGGTCCAGCCCCAGCGATTGCCGGGTGGTCTCCAGCAATGCTGAAAAATCCCCGCCCTGCCCCTTAGGCTGCATGTCCAGCAAGCGGCGCAAGGTGTCATTGACCGCGCCCTGGCCCAGCACCACATCGCGGTAAGTGCTGCGAAACTGCGCCGCCTGCTCCGGCGTCAGGATGCGGGTGGCTTCAAAGGTATTGACGTCGGCACGAATGTCGCCGCCATGCTCGGCCAGCACCTCGGCGGCAGCCTCGCGCAGCGCCTCCGCGCCGCGCCCACCCGGATCAACGCCAACCCGCCCCTCATCGATCAGGTCGGCCGCCTCCAGCAAGGCCAGGTACTGCTCGCAGGCGGTGCCGCCCCCCTCACGGGCCTGGCGCTTTACCTGCCCGGGCTGCTGCAAGGCCCCACGGGCCAATTGCTGCGGCTGCTCAGGCTGCTGCTCAACACCGGCCATGGCCATGATCATGGCCACCCGCTGGGCGCGGGTCAGGCTGGCCAGGTCGCGCCCGTCATCACTCTTGCGCTCCTTGATCGACTTTTCCTGCGCCTTACCCGCCAGCGACTGCGTCAATTCCTCGGCCGCATCGGCCAAGGTGGCCGAGACATCGGGCAACAAAGTGGTCTGCGCCACCTGCTGACTCGACGCTGCAGGCGCAAACCCAGCCGCGCCGGTCTGCGTAGAAGTGACAAACGACTGGATGCTGGACATGAGAGCCGAACAGGTTCAAAAAAATTGTAACGAGTTTATGCACAAAATGACCTTTTGTCTGATAAATTTACAGTCTGATGAGCTTTAAGGGCCTAGGCCTCGGGGAATGCACTCATGGACGATCCGGATTTCAAGCAATTGGCCGAAGAAACACGGGCTTTGCTGGAAGAAAACAAGGCACTGATGCAAAAGCAAGAAGAGGTCTTTGCGGACCTGAAGCAGGCCATGGCCGATGAGCTGGGCTGCTCGATCTGGGACCTGGAAAACATGCTCGAACGGGACCTGCCGGCCGAAGAGCGCCAGCAATTGGAGGCACAGGCGCGCGATCTCCTGCAGCAGGCCGCGCCAGCCATGAGCGAGTTTGAAGCCCCTGAGCCCGCACCTACCCAGCACTTTGGCATGGGCGGCATGCCCGTGCCTGGCACGCCGCGACCGCGGCGGCGCCTGGTCTGAGTCCGGCCCTGATTCCAAGCACACAGATCCGAGGAGCTACCCATGACCCAAATCACCAACAACGTAACCGTCGCCCGCGGCTTTACCGTCGACAGCGAGCTCAAGACGCTTAACCAGGACGTTAACGCGGCGGCCGCTGGCAAATCGACCGCCAGCGTGCAATTCATGGCCTTGAAATTGGCCATGCTGCTGATGAATGCCAACCAGGACCGCCTGGCCACCCGCCTGAAGGACGCCACTGCCAACCTCAATGGCATGACCGCGGCCAACCAGATGAAAGAGGACTTGACCAACCTCAAGGGCACTCGCACCAACAACTCCATCAAAGACACCGACAAGATGGGCAGTTTCTCCACCGATACCGCCAACTTCCACGAGAAGGCCAAGGCGGCGGGTATCTCTTTTTCGGACGCAGAAGCGACGGCCTGGAAAAGCGGAAACGTGACCAAGGCCGACATCGAGACCTTGGAGTCGCGGGTCAAGACCAAACAAGACGCCTTCTCCAACACCTCGCAGGCCGACAACATGGAGATGCAAAAGCTCAACACCCTGATCGGCCAGTTCACCAACATGGGCATGACCATGCTGGACAACTACAAGAACACCGCCGACCGGATCTTCCGCTGAAGAGCGCAGCCCCAAATCAGCCCTGACCAGCATGAGCAACGACGACGATCCAGACTTGGCCGAGGCGCAGGCATTTGCCAAGCGCCTAGAGGCCCATCTGCGTTCGGGCGGTACGCTGGCGCAGTGGCTGCAAGTTGCGCCCGAAGATCTGCAGGCCATGTATGCCCTGGGTGGTTTTTTCTACGAGCGCGAAGAATATGACACTGCCCTGCGCGTCTACACGATGTTGCAGATGGCCAACCCCTATGAGCGCCGCTTCATGATCGCCTGTGGCATGACGCGCCAGATGCTCAAGCAGTATGACGACGCGATCGGTCAGTATGCACAGGCCCTGCTTTTTGACTTTGACGATCCGCTTCCCAGCTTTCACACCGCCGAATGCCTGCTGCACAAAGGCCAGCCGGCCGACGCGCTGACGGTGCTGGCCATTTGCCTGCGGCGAGCCCAGAGCCCGGAACATGCCGAGTTGCGCGAGCGAGCCACGCAATTGCGCCAGCTGATCGAGTCGGCCCGCCCCGCTGCAGAAAAGGCCAAGACATGAACATGAGTGTCGGCGCCGGTGCGGTGCGCCTCACCCAAGAATTGCCCAGCCTGCCCAACGGCGCGCCAACGGGCGCCGCGCAAGGGCCAGCCGCAGCCGGCAACCTCGGCGGCTTTGAGGCCCGTTCGGCCTTCGACCGTGCCTGGGACAACAACATCGTCCCGCCCAACATCAAGCCGCGGCCACCCATGTGGGCGCTCCAGCTCGAGGGCAACACCGAGCTGGTGCGCCAGGTCAACGAGCTGCTCTATTCGAAGTCTGCGTCACCCACCGACATCCTGAGCGTGATGGACCTGATGAAGGCCAAGATCATGGAGCTGTCGATCGACGGTGAGACCATGGCTCTGGCCGACATGACCAAGCGCATCGAGAGCAATCAGAAATTGCGCGAAAAGGACATGGCGATCGCCAAGGAAAAGGCCCAGGTCGCCGAGAAAAACAAGGAGTGGACCAACTTCTGGAACATCGTCAAAGCGGTCGGCTCGGTCGTGGCCAGTGCCGCCATGATCGTGGCGGGGGCCCTGATGGTCGCCAGCGGCGTGGGCGCTGTCGCCGGCGCGATCATGATCGGCTATGGGGTGTACTCGCTGGTCAACTCGAGCATGGACCTGATCGACGCGGTACGAACGTCGCAGGGCAAGGAGCCGATAGGCTTTCGCCTGACGGTGGGCGAGTTGGCCGCATGGATCGCCAAGCAGGCCGGCGCCGACGAGGAGACCCAGGCCTACTGGCGCATCGGTGCCGAACTGGCTCTGGCCTTGGTCGTCACGGTGGCTACTCTGGGAGCAGCCTCCGGCGCGGCGAGCGCCTCCGCCACAGCCAACATCGCCAAGGCCGCTGAAGCCAGCGCCAAAGTGGCCAAGATGGCCAAGCTCTTCGGCATGGGCGCCAACATCATCAAAGGCGCCGCCGATGTGGCCATCGGCGTCATGACCATTCAGAACTCCAAGCTCAAATACGAGCAGGCCGAGGTCAAGGCGCGACTCGATCAGCTGCAGACCCTGCTCGACAAGCTACAGGCCGATGTCGAGAAGTCCCAGGAGCTGCTCAAGACCCTCAATGAAACCCTGATGAGTATCTGGGATGTCGCTGCCGAGCGGCTGCAGGTGCTCAGGGACGCCGACCGCCGCGTCTGGGGCGGTGGCCGCGGGAACATGGTTTAAACAATAGCAAGGCAAGGCCATGAACGGAATAAGCGAAACACGCAACTACAGCCCCGTCCCGCTGCCGGGAACCGGACCGCTCGAGACCGCGCAGGGCGCTTCAGTGGCAGCAGCCAGCGGCAAACCAGCCGCCCCCTTTGCCTTCGTCAACGGCGAACCGCCGCCCGATGTGGGCCTGTTACCGCCGGGCAGCATGACCTCCGGACTGAAAGCGCCCAAAGTGTCGGCCGAGCAGTGGCTCAATCTGGCCAGCAAGGTGCAGGGACAGTTTGATGCCGTTGACTTCGGACAGATCAGCACCGTCACCGAGGCCATGTCGGCGCAGGCACAGATCTTTGCCATGCAGGATGTGCTTATCAAGTTGATGATTTTGCTGCGCTCGGACTCGATGAAAAACCGCGACGACGAGCTCAAGCTCATGATCGAACAGAAAACCCAGGCGATTGCCAAGTCGCTCGACGTCGCCAAGATGGAGTTGACTGCGGGCATCATGCAGGGTATCGGCCAGATTGCGGCAGGCGGCATGACCGCCATTGGCGGCTTCAAGGGCGAGGGTATCGCCGGCTCCGGCGTGGCCCAGGGTAAGTTCAGCGGTATCGGCTCGATGCTGGGCGGGGCCTTAAACATCACCGCAGCCGGCTTCACCTACGGTGCAGCCAAGGAGCGGGCTGCGCAGCAAAAGCTCGAACTCAACTCCGAAGCCGCCAATGCCCGCATGCAGCAGGCGATCGAGCGCATGAATACCTTTCGCGACATCATGAAATCCATGATCGACGCACAGCTGACGATGCAGCGCGATTTGGTCGACGCGGCCAAGCGGACTTTTGCCTGAAACAGCATCGAGCCGCAGCCGTCCGTTGAACCCACCGAACCAGCCCCATCCATGAACGCCTCCTCAGCCGCCCTGCCAGTGCCTGCGACAGAACTGGGCCAACTGCTGGCCGCCGCCCGCCTGCCCGATATTCCGCCGCCCGAAACCCTGGAAGCCCTCTACGGCCTGGGTTACCGCTGCCTGGAAACAGCAGAATATGACAAGGCACGGGCCGTCTTTGAGGTGCTGCAGCGCATGCAGCCCGACCGCTGTGACTTTGTGGCCGGCGTGGGCCATGCGGCTTTCGGCCAAGGTGATGCCGAGGTGGCGCTGCAGCAATTTATCTTGGCCACCGAGCTTGAACCGAACAACGCCGGGCTGATGATCGGACTCGGACGCGCCTACCGCGCACTGGGCCTGGCCGGCCATGCTCAGTTGGCGC
>CANHGF010000231.1 GCA_947460065.1 Comamonadaceae bacterium | reverse complement strand
CCTTCGCCGGGTGGCACCACGTCGCCATGGGCGTTCAAGGCGATGGTTTTGCCCTGGCCATACTTTCGGCGCACGATCAGGTTGGTGATGGTCTGCAGTCCGCAGGCCTGTACCTCGGCGGTGGGCACCACATGCTTTTCTGCCTCGTAGCCAAAGGCTTTGAGCGGCTCGGCGGTGCGCTCGGCGTGCGGGGCGTTGTTGCCCGGCGGCGTGTCGGTCGGTACGCGCACCAGCTCTTGCAGGAAGCGCACCTGCTCGTCAAAGTGCTGGTCGATCCAGCCGTCGAGTTGTTCGTAGGCGGTGGTCATGGCGGTGTCCTTGTTCTTGTGTTTCAGTGGGCGAGGTGTTCGAGTACATGCATGAAGGCCTGTACCGACAGCTGCGTGTCGTCGTTGGTGGTCGATTCCAGAGGGTTGTGGCTGATGCCCGAGTTTTGGCCGCGGACAAACAGCATGGCTTGGGGTATGACTTCATGCAGCTTCATGGCGTCGTGCCCTGCGCCCGAGGGCATGCGGTGCACCGGCAGGCCCAGGCTGGATACGGCTGCTTCCCACCTTGCCTGCCAGGCTGGTGCGCTGGGCGCGGCCGGGGCGCGCATGGTTTCTTCGAGCTTGAGGCCCAGGCCGCGCTTGCTGCAGATGCGATCGAGCTCGGCCAGCACGTCGCTGAGCATGGCGTCGCGCTGCGCGTCTGTGGGCGCGCGCAGGTCCAGCGAGAACTGGCAGCGCCCGGGCACCACGTTGATGGAGCCGGCCGGCACGTTGAGCTGGCCGATGGTGGCCACCGAGTCGCCGTCTTGGCAGGCGCGCTGCTCCATGAAGAGCGCCAACTCGGCCAGGCCGCAGACCGCGTCGCTGCGCCGGTCCATGGGCGTGGTGCCGGCATGGCAGGCCACGCCTGCGAGCTCGCCCAGAAAGCGCACGCTGCCGTTGATGGAGGTCACGACGCCCAGCGGCAGGTGCATCTCATTGAGCACCGGCCCTTGCTCGATGTGTACCTCGATGAAGCCCAGGTAATTGGCTGGCTTGCGCTCGATGGCGGGGATCTGTGCAGGGTCCAGGCCAGCGTGCCTCATGGCTTCGCGCATGGTGATGCCGTCGGCGTCTTTTTGATCCAGCCAGTCGGGATTGAACTGGCCGACCAGCGCGCCTGAGCCCAGGAAGGTGGCCTTGTAGCGCTGGCCTTCTTCCTCGGCAAAGCCCACCACTTCGATGCCAAAGGGCAGCCGGCGCCCGCTGCGGTGCAGCTCGCGCACGCAGGCGATCGGCACGTAAATGCCCAGGCGGCCATCGTATTTGCCGCCGTTGCGTACGGTGTCGTAGTGGCTGCCGGTCATGAGGTATTGGGCCTCGGGCGTGGCGCCGTGGTAGCGGCCGACCACATTGCCCACGGCGTCGATGGACACCTCGTCAAAACCTACATCGCGCATGAGGGTGGCGATCTGGTTCATGCAGGCCCTGTGCGCGTCGGTCAGGTAGGTGACGGTGAGCTGGCCTTTTTCTGCAAAGCCGGGGTCGCTGTGGCGGGCCAGGTCCTCGTGCCAGTCCCAGACCTCGTTGCCCAGGGTGGGCTCGAAGCCGAACTTGTCGTTGAGCCGGATCTCGGCAATGCGGTTGATGTTGCGCAGGCATTCCTCGCGCTCGAAGTCCGGCTGGCCTTCCAGGCGGCGGGCAAAGGTCTCGATGATTTGCTGCTTGGACAGCCCCAGGCCGCGCGCCCCCCGCACCGCCAGGATGAAGGGAAAGCCGAACTTGGCGTTGTAGTCGGCGTTGAGCTTGTGCAGGCGCGCAAATTCCTCGGGCGTGCAGTCGGTCAGGCCCGCCTTGGATTGCTCGTTTGTGGACTCGGCGGTCAGCATCTTGCTCACCATGGCCTTGCCTGCCAGCTCGGGGTGGGCGCGGATCAGGCCCAATTGCTCTTGCTGCGAGGCCTGTGCCAGGGCGTTGGCCAGGGCGTGCTTGAGATGGGGCAGCGATTGAAACGGCCGCGCCTTGAGCGCCCGCTCGGCCACCCAGGGCGAGTGTTCGTAAATGCCATCCAGCAGGCTCAGGGCCTGGTCTTTGGATGCGGCGTTGAGTTGCTCAAGCGTCAGTGGCATGGCTGAGGTCCGGGTGGTTTTGTCTCCCTCGCCCCTCTGGGGAGAGGGTGGGGGTGAGGGGCAGCGCAGAGCACCTGCTTTCCATAGGCGTCAGGCCGGTTGCCCTCACCCCAGCCCTCTCCCAGAGGGAGAGGGAGAGGGAGCAAGAGGCGCAGCGCCTGCTCTCCCGGGAGCACAGGGAGCAAGAGGCGCTGCTTCTTCGCTGACAGGGCGATTGGAAGCGAGACAAGCGCTCAGCCCGCATACGGATGCATCTTCTTCCAGTGCCTGGCAATGTCAAT
This sequence comes from Comamonadaceae bacterium, assembly GCA_947460065.1. GTDB lineage: Bacteria > Pseudomonadota > Gammaproteobacteria > Burkholderiales > Burkholderiaceae_C > Polaromonas. Next base: position 2,461 of record CANHGF010000231.1, on the reverse strand, counting down.
CCGGCGCGCCACCCAGACCTTGTCGTGCGATTGAATATGGTCCAAAAAGCGCTGCAGAGCGGTGATGCGGCCAGGCCGGCCGAGCAGGCGGCAGTGCATGCCTATGCTCATCATCTTGGGGGCGTTGTCGCCATTTGGGTCGCCCTCGGCGTAGAGCGCGTCGAAGCTGTCCTTCATGTACTGAAAGAAGGGGTCGGCATGTGAATAGCCCTGGGGCAGGGCAAAGCGCATGTCGTTGCAGTCCAGGGTGTAGGGCACGATCAACTGCGGCGCTACCGAGCCGTCGCTCTTGCGGACCTTCATCCAGAAGGGCAGGTCGTCGCCGTAGTAGTCGCTGTCGTATTCAAAGCCGCCGAAGTCGGCCACCAGACGGCGCGTGTTGGGGCTGTCGCGGCCGGTGTACCAGCCCAGGGGGCGCTCACCGGTGAGGTTTTGAATGATTTCCATCGCCTGCGCCATGTGGGCGCGCTCGGTGGCCTCGTCAATGTGCTGGTAGTGGATCCACTTCAGGCCGTGGCAGGCCATATCGTGGCCCAATTCCTTGAAGGCGGCGGTCAGCTCTGGGTGGCGCTGCAGCGCGGTGGCCACACCGAACACCGTCAGTGGAAGCTTGCGCTTTTCAAACTCGCGCAAGATGCGCCAGACGCCGGCGCGTGAGCCATATTCATAGATCCCCTCCATGCTGATGTGGCGGTCCTCGAAGGCGGCGGGGTTGAACATTTCCGACAGGAACTGCTCGCTGGCCTTGTCACCATGCAGCACGCTGTTTTCGCCGCCCTCTTCGTAATTGAGGACAAACTGCACAGCCACTCGGGCGCCGCCGGGCCATTGGGCATGGGGTACTTGGCGGCCATAGCCGATCAGGTCGCGGGGGTAGGGGGCGGTGGAGTCGTAGGTGCTCATGGGATTTCAGGACAGGGCCACGGCCACGTCGTGCGAAGGGATCTTGCGATCAAAAGTCAGGCTGGCTTGCACATGTTCGAGGTGTTCCTGCATCAGGCGCACGGCCAGGTCGGTATCGCCCTGGGCCATGGCATCGACCAGACCTTCGTGCTCGTCGCTCGAATGCTGGGCCTCGTGGCGGGACTGGTACATCAGCGTGATCAGGGCGCAGCGCGAGATCAGCTCGCCCAGAATTTGAGCCAGCACGGTATTGCCCATCAATTGCGCCATGCACACATGAAAGTCACCCAGCAACTCGGTGCGGCCCGGCACGTCCTCGCTCGCCACAGCCTGCCGCTCCTGCGCGATGTGCTGGCGCAGCGCGGCGATCTTGTCGGTTGTGACCTCGCGCATGAAGGCCCGCGTCATCTCGGTTTCGAGCATGCGGCGCACCACAAACACCTGCTGGGCCTCGTCGACAGAGGGCGCGGCCACGAAGGCGCCGCGCGCCGGCTCCAGCCGGATCAGCTTGTTTTGCGCCAGCTGAAACAAGGCCTGGCGCACCAGCGTGCGCGAGACGCCAAAGTGGTCGGCCAGCTTTTGCTCGACCAGCTTGGCGCCGGGCAGCAGGCGATGCTCGACGATGGCCCGGGTCAGGGTCTCGACGATGGCGTTCGTGTGGGTGGAAGTGGCAGCGTTTTCCATGGTGTTCGAAAGGATCATAGCTGGCCCCGAAAAAACTGTATACACTTTCGTGAACCAAAACCAAAAACCCTTTTGTCGAAAGATCTGCCATGGGCTTGAGCACACATGTACTGGACACCATGCACGGCTGTCCGGCCGCCGGCATGCGGGTCGCCCTCTACACCACCGTGGGTCAGCAGGCCACCTTGGTTAAAGAGCTGCAACTCAATGCCGACGGCCGCAACCCGGACGGGCCTCTGTACGACAACGCCAGCCTAAAAGTGGGCACCTACCGGTTGGTGTTCGATGTGGCCGGGTATTTCAAAGCACGGGGCGTGCAACTGCCCGAGCCGAATTTTCTCAACCAGGTGAGCCTGGACTTTGGCGTGGCCGACGCATCGGCCCATTACCACGTGCCGCTGCTGGTCAGCCCCTGGAGTTATTCGACCTATCGGGGGTCTTGAGGGGGTGGGGTGGCCTCAGTCTCGAAGGGCCCGAGTCTGTAATCCTGGCCTATCCAAATGCTGCACTCGCGTTATTCCACAGCATCAGCCGGCTGGCGCAGCAGCATGGCCAGCGCAGTGGCAATGGTCTTGCGCAGCTCGCGGCGGTCGCAGATGAAGTCGATGGCGCCTTTTTCCTGCAGGAATTCGGCGCGCTGAAAGCCCTCGGGCAGTTTGACGCGCACCGTGCTCTCGATCACCCGCGGGCCGGCAAAGCCGATCAGCGCCTTGGGCTCGGCCACAACGATGTCGCCCATGAAGGCAAAGCCGGCGCTGACCCCGCCCATGGTCGGGTCGGTGAGCACGCTGACATAGGGCAGGCCTTTTTTGGCCAGACGGGTCAGGGCTGAGTTGGTCTTGGCCATCTGCATCAGTGAGAGCAGACCCGCCTG
>CANHGF010000230.1 GCA_947460065.1 Comamonadaceae bacterium | reverse complement strand
GAGCCCAGATAGTTGGCGATTTGCTTGAGTTCGGCGTTGGTGAACTGCTTGGCAAAGCCGGCCATGATGGCATTGTTGCGACCGACCACCTGATTGGCATCGTTCTTGTAGCCCTTGAGAGTGACGAACAGGTAGTCGGCATGCTGGCCGGCCAGCTTGGGGTAAGAGGGGTCGATGGGCGTGCTGAAATTGGCGCCGTGGCAGGAGGCGCAGTTGGCCTTGTTCAGTAAAGCGACCACCTGAGCGCTTGGGGCCTTGGCCTCTTTCGGCGCGGCAGACTTGCCACCGGGCAGGCCATGCTCGCTGTAGTAAGCGGCCAGGTCGGCGATGTTTTGGTCGGTCAATGACTCCGAAATGCCGCGCATGGTCGGGTGCTTGCGCTCGCCCTTTTTGTAGGCATTCAGGGAGGCGGCGATGTACTTGGCGCTCTGGCCAGAGATCATAGGCACCCGATAGACCTCGGGGAAACTGGCTTGGTAGCCCTTGATGCCATGGCAGCCTATGCACATGGCGTTGATGCCTTCACCGGCCTTGGCATCGCCCTTGAGATCCTGGGCCATCGCCTGCGTCCCCAACGAGACAAACACGGCGAAAATCATGGAAAACAGCTTCGTCATTTTGAGCGCACAATCTATGGGTCGACTGAAAAAACCCGCGAATTATAGCCACCGGCCCGCTGCCGACCTGAATCCTTCCTGACACCTGCGGCACCCGCTCAACACCGAGCGGCGCCCGTATTTGACTCGCTCCACACCATGAAATTCAAAGGCTCAGACCAATACGTTGCCACCGACGATCTGATGTTGGCAGTGCATGCCACAGCCACCCTGAAAAAGCCCCTGCTGGTCAAGGGCGAGCCGGGCACCGGCAAGACCATGCTGGCCGAAGAAGTGGCCTCCGCCCTGCAAATGCCACTGCTGCAGTGGCACATCAAGTCGACCACCAAGGCGCAGCAGGGCCTGTATGAATACGACGCCGTTTCCCGCCTGCGCGACTCACAACTCGGGGATGAGAAGGTCAAGGACATCCACAACTACATCGTCAAGGGCGTGCTCTGGCAGGCCTTTACCGCCGACGAGCCGGTGGCCCTGCTGATCGACGAAATCGACAAGGCCGACATCGAATTCCCCAACGATCTGCTGCGCGAGATCGACCGCATGGAGTTCTATGTTTATGAAACCCGCGAGCTGATTCGTGCCAAACACAGGCCGCTGGTGTTCATCACCTCCAACAACGAGAAAGAGCTGCCCGACGCCTTCCTGCGCCGCTGCTTCTTCCACTACATCAAATTCCCCGACGCAGAGACGATGAAAAAAATCGTCGATGTGCACTTCCCCGGCATCAAGCAGGAGCTGCTCAGCGCAGCCATGAAGACCTTCTACGATGTGCGCAATCTGCCGGGCCTGAAGAAAAAGCCCTCGACCTCCGAGCTGTTGGACTGGCTCAAGCTCTTGCTGGCCGAAGACATCGGTGCCGAAGTCCTGCACAGCAAGGACGAGAAAGTCTCGGTGCCGCCGCTGGTGGGCGCGCTGCTCAAAAACGAGCAAGATGTGACCCTGTTTGAAAAGCTGGTTTTCATGAACCAGCGCAACCGCTGAACCCATAAGCTTGGGGACGGCGATGGCAGGCAGGCACTCACCCTGGCTAGAAGGTTTCAGCGACGCGATCGGCTTTGTCGGTGGCGCGCTGCTGGGCTTTGGCGCTGGTCAGGTCACCGGGCTGGACCTGTTCGCCCCCGGCTACGGCGTGGCCTCGATGGGCGGTATTGTGCTGGTCGGCCTGGGCGCGGGCCTGGGCAAACGCTGGGCTCGGCAGTGGCGCGATAGCCGTCAGAGTGAAGACGCATGATCACTTTTGGGTACCCGGTGAGCGCCGGCGGCCGCCGTGAGCGGCAGCCGGCAAGTGCGACACACAAGCAGCGGAGGCCTCAAAGATGCTGATCGATTTTTTCTACACCCTGCGCTCGGCCAAACTACCGGTGTCGGCCCATGAAATGCTCAGCCTGCTCGAGGCGCTGCGCGCCGGCGTGGTCGGCCCCAAGAGCGATACCGAAGGCGAAGGGGCCTGGAAGATCGACGACTTTTACTTTCTCAGCCGCGCCATCATGGTCAAGGACGAGAAGCATTACGACAAGTTCGACCGGGCTTTCGGCGCCTATTTCAAAGGCGTGGAGATGGTGGCCGACTTCACCAAAGACATTCCCCTGGAGTGGCTGCGCAAGACGCTGGAGCTCGAACTGAGTCCGGAAGAAAAAGCCAAGATTGAAAAGCTGGGCTGGGACGAGCTGATGGAGACGCTCAAGAAACGCTTCGAAGAGCAAAAGGAGCGCCACGAGGGCGGCAGTAAGTGGATAGGCACCGGCGGCACCTCGCCCTTTGGTGCCAACGGCTACAACCCGCAAGGCATACGCATAGGCCAGGAGAAGGGCCGCAACCGCAGTGCGGTCAAGGTCTGGGACCAGCGGGCCTACAAGGACTACGACGACACCCAGGAACTGGGCACGCGCAATATCAAAGTGGCGCTCAGACGCCTGCGTAAATTTGCCCGTGAAGGTAACCAGGAAGAACTCGATCTCGACGACACCATACGCTCGACCGCAGCCAATGCGGGCTACCTGGACATCAAGATGGTGCCCGAGCGTCACAACAACGTCAAAGTGCTACTGCTCATGGACGTGGGCGGCACCATGGACGAACACATTGCGCGGGTGGAAGAGTTGTTTTCTGCCGCCAAGACCGAGTTCAAGCACCTGGAGTTCTACTACTTCCACAACTGTGTCTATGACTTCATGTGGAAGAACAACCGGCGCCGCTTTGCCGAGAAGTTCCCGACCTGGGACATCATCCGCAAGTACAACAAAGACTACAAACTAATCTTTGTGGGCGATGCCACCATGAGCCCGTATGAAATTCTGCAACCCGGCGGCAGCGTCGAATACAACAATGAGGAAGCTGGCTCGCAGTGGATAGGCCGGCTCACCAACGCCTTTCCTAAGTTCGCCTGGATCAACCCCGAGCCGCAGGGCGTTTGGCAGTACCGCCAGAGCATTTCCATTGTTCAGCAACTCATGAACCAGCGCATGTATCCCTTGACGCTGCGCGGCCTTGAAGACGCGATGCGGCTGCTGACCAAGTAGTCCGGCCCTAAACTTCAGGCGTGAAATACGCCACCCTGATCGCCTGTGCCCTGAGCTTTGCCGTTGCGCCAGCGCTGGCACAGAGCGCGACAACAAGTTTCGATCTGCAGGTGCAAGCCCCCGAGCCGGTACGCGCCCTGCTCGAAAAGCATTTGCAGCTTCAGCGCTACCGCGCCGTTACCGATCTGGACGCGCGCGAGCTCGAGCAGCTGCTCACCCTGGCTAGGCGCGACGCGCAAGAGCTGCTGGGCACCCTCGGCCACTTTAGCCCAACCATAGAGCTGCGCCTGAGCCAGAGTCCCGCCGGGCAGTCACGCATAGAGGTGCAGGTTGAGCCGGGCCCGGCCACTCAGGTACGCCGCATCGATCTGAGCCTGACACCGGCCGCAGACCCAGCCGATGCAAGCCAGCGCACCGAGCTGCGCGAACGCATCGAGCTCAGCTGGCGCCTGCCGGTAGGCCGGCCTTTCACACAGGACAACTGGGATGGAGCCAAAAACCAGGCCCTGCGCGAGCTGGTCAGCCGCCACTACCCCCGGGGGCGCATCAGCAGCAGTGCGGCGAACATTGATGCCCAGGCGCATGCTGCCGATCTCAGCCTGAGCCTGGAGCCCGGGCCCCTGTTCAGGCTAGGCCAACTCCAAGTCAGCGGCCTGCAGCGCTACGACCCGGTGCTGGTGCCGCGGCTGGCGCGCCTCAAGCCCGGGCAGGACTACGACCAAAATCAGCTGGTGCAGGCCCAACAAAGGCTGGTGAGCAGCGGGTATTTCAGTTCGGCCTACATCAGCCTGGACACCGACAGCGCCGACCCGCTGGTTGCCCCGGTACAGGTGCAGGTGCGAGAAACGCCATTGAACAAGCTGGTCCTCGGCCTGGGTTTTGCCACCGACAGCGGAACACGCGCTTCCATCGAACACATCAACAACCGCCTGCCCGGCCTGGGCTGGCGTGCCAGCAGCCAGGCTCGGCTCGACCGACGCTCACCCCTGATTCAGACGGTATGGACCTCACTGCCCGACGAGGCGAGCTGGCGCTGGGTCGGCTCGGTCCGGGCCCAAAGGCTGCAAGATGGTGGTCTGATCACCGACACCCAAAGCTGGCGCTTCGGGCGCAAGCAGCTCGGTGAGCGCATCGACCGCAGCCTGGAGTTGCAGTACGACCGCAGCCAGGTATCGGGCCAGGGCGAGATCGGCAGCAGCAACGCTGCCACTGGCGAAGGCTCCGCGCTGAGCCTGCACCACATCTGGACCGGCCGCTTTTTCGACAGCCTGCCCTTTCCTGAGCGCGGCTATGCCTTTAGCGCCGACATCGGCGGCGGCAACACGCTCAGCGGCACGGCCCAGCCTTATGCGCGCGCACTGGGTCGGCTCACCGCAGTCCTGCCCCTGAACAGCGAGGCGCCACGCAGCCAGCGCTCGCACCTGGCTGCGCGCCTGGAGCTCGGTAGCGTACAAGCCAAGGCTTCGGCCCAAGTGCCCACCACAGAACTCTTTCGCGCTGGCGGCGATACCAGCGTGCGCGGCTATGGCCTGCGCGAGATCGGCGTGCGCCTTCCCAACGGCACCATCGCCCCAGGCCGTCATTTGCTGGCCGCCAGCATCGAATGGCAGCGCCCCTTGACCAGCCCTGCACTGGCCGGCAGCTGGGAGGGCACCTTATTCGCAGACGCCGGTCAGGTGAGCGAGCGCGGCAACGAGCTCGGCCGCGATCTG
>CANHGF010000229.1 GCA_947460065.1 Comamonadaceae bacterium | reverse complement strand
CGGGATCATGCTGGCCAGCGGGTGGCCGACAAAAGTAGCTGGCACGCCCTGCGCAGCCAGCAGTTCGGGTTCGAAGGGAAAAAGGCACAGCACATGATCGGCTGCGGCGCGCAATTTTTCGACCTTGCGTGCGCGCCAGGCCCAAAACGAGGGGCTCACGAAATGCACCGTAGCAACACCCTGGGCCCGCAGCGCGACCTCCAGGTCTAGGTTGAAATCGGGTGCATCAACGCCAATGAACACATCCGGTGGTGCAGCCAGCAGGCGCTCGCGCAGTTGTCGGCGTATGGCCAAAAGTTCACGCAGGTGAGGCAGGACCTCCACATAGCCACGCACCGCCAGCTTACGCTCGGGCCACCAGGCCTCAAAGCCCTGCGCTGACATGGCCGCACCGCCTATGCCGAAGGAGCGCAGTTGTGGCCAGCGCTGGCGGCAAGCGGCGAGCAAGGCGCCGCCCAGCAGGTCGCCGGACGCTTCGCCGGCCACCATGGCGAAACACGGCGATTGCGACATGGCCGAGCCTAGCGGACGATGCCGCGCTCGGCGGCGTCCAGAAAGGACAGCATCAGATCGAGGTCGGCATCCGAAGCGGCATACGTACCCCGCATGGCCGCCAGCGCGGCCTTGGCGTCGGCCAGGCTCAAGCCCTGGCGGTAGAGCGTGCGGTACATGCGCTTGACCACAGTAATGCGCTCATCGTCAAAACCACGCCGGCGCAGGCCTTCAGAATTGATGCCCTGAGCCTGGGCGGGATTTCCCACCGCGTTGACAAAGGGCGGTACATCCTGCGACAGCCGGGTCTGAAAGCCCGCCATCGCATGCGCGCCAACACGTACAAACTGATGCACGCCGGTCAAGCCGCCCAGCACCACCCAGTCGCCCACATGCACATGCCCACCCAATTGCGTGGCGTTGGCGATGATGGTGTTGTTGCCCACCATGCAGTCATGGGCCACATGCACATAGGCCATCACCCAGTTGTCGTTGCCGACCCGCGTCAGGCCGCCACCGCCAGGAGAGCCAATGTTGAAGGTGCAGAACTCGCGCAGGGTGTTGCGATCGCCAATTTGCAGCGCGCAGGGCTCGCCTGCGTATTTCTTGTCCTGCGGGATCGCACCGATCGAGTTGAACTGAAAAATCCGGTTGTCGCGCCCGATGGTCGTATGGCCTTCGATGACGCAATGCGCGCCAATGCTGGTGCCCTCGCCAATGCTGACGTGGGGCCCAACGGTGCTGAAAGGGCCGATGCTGACCCCCTCGCCCAACTGAGCCTGGGGATCGACGATGGCGGTGGGGTGAATAGAGGCCATGTGCAGCGTGGTGACGGACTCAGGCAATGGTGCGCATGGTGCACATCAGCTCGGCTTCGCAGGCGATCTCACCGACCACGCGGGTCACACCCTTGAATTTGTAGATGCCGGCACGGGAGCGCTCCAGGCTAACGTCCATGATCAGTTGGTCGCCGGGCTCGACCGGGCGCTTGAAGCGCGCCGCATCAATGCCAGCAAAGTAGTACACCGTCTTGTCGTCCATTTCAACGCCGGCCGCATCGAAGGCCAGCAAGGCTGCCGCCTGCGCCATGGCCTCGAGCATCAGCACGCCGGGCATGACCGGCCGATGCGGAAAGTGGCCGGTAAAGAAGGGCTCGTTGATGGTGACGTTTTTCAGGGCCTGGATGCGCTTGCCCGATTCAATCTCCAGCACCCGGTCAACCATGAGGAAGGGGTAGCGGTGCGGAAGCTTCTTGAGTATCTGGTGGATGTCCATCATGGTGCCTTGTTATTGCCCTGCGCCAGCTGCGCCTCGAGCCGCTTGATCCGGTCTCTGAGGCCGTGCAGTTGTTTGAGCGTGGCGGCGTTTTTTTCCCAGGCGGCATTGTCGTCGATAGGGAAGAGGCCGCTGTACAGGCCCGGCTTGCTGATCGAGCGGGTGACCACCGAGGCGGCCGAGACATGGACGCCGTCGGCCAGGCTCAGGTGCCCCAGCACCACCGCCCCACCGCCTATGGTGCAGCGCTGCCCGATACGGGCGCTGCCGGCCACGCCCACGCATCCGGCCATCGCGGTATGCGCGCCCACATGAACGTTGTGGCCGATCTGCACCAGGTTATCGAGCTTGACCCCGTCCTCCAGCACGGTCTGGCCGAGGGCCGCCCGGTCAACGCAGGTGTTGGCGCCGATCTCCACATCGTCGCCGATGCGCACGATGCCCAGCTGCTCGATCTTGACCCAGCCCTGGGGCGAGGGTGCAAAGCCAAAACCGTCGGCGCCAATGACCACGCCCGAATGAAAAATGCACCGACGCCCGACCAGGCAATCATGCCCGAGGGTGACCCGCGCAGCCAGCACCGTATCGTCGCCGACTTGGGCGCCCTCGCCCACCACGCAGTGTTCGCCGATGCGCACACCTTCGCCGATCACCGCATCGGCCCGCACCACGGCAAATGCCCCGATCGAGGCGGAGGCTGCCACCCGGGCTTGCGGATGAACGCTGGCGCTGGCATCTACCCCCGCCTCAGCGATCCGCCCATGGCGGCGCTTCCACAGCTGAGTCAGCCGCGCAAAATACAGGTAGGGGTCAGCCACCACGATCGCCGGCCCGCGCTGGACGGCTAGGGCCTCCATCGCCGGCGATACGATGACACAGCCGGCCTTGGAAAGAGGCAGCTGGCTCTGGTATTTGGGATGGCTGAGAAAACTCAGCTGACTGGGCCCTGCCGATTCGAGCGGGGCAAGCCCCTCTATAGGCAATTGGGCCGGACCGATCAGTCGGGCTGGAAAGTCGACCTCAAGCGCCTGAACAATCTGGCCGAGAAGCAGCATTGGGCCGCCGGCGAGCGCTCAGCCCCGGATCAACGAGAACCCGCAGCACTGAGGGACTTGATCACTTTTTCGGTGATGTCGTGCTTGGGGTTGATGTAGACCGCTTCCTGAATGATCAGGTCGAATTTCTCACTCTCGGCCAGCGCCTTGACCGCCCGATTGGCCCGGTCGATGATGGACTGGAGTTCCTCGTTCTTGCGGTTATTAAGATCTTCCTGGAACTCGCGGCGCTTGCGCTGGAACTCCCGGTCCTGATCGACCAACTGCTTTTGACGTGCGCTGCGCTGGCTTTCGGGCAAGGTCGGGCCCTCACGCTCGAGCCGGTCCGAAGAGGCCTTGATCTGGTTACCCAAATCGTTAAGTTCTTTTTCTCGCTTGCCGAATTCGACTTCCAGCTTGGTCTGGGCCGCCTTGGCCGGCCCGGATTCGCGCACGATGCGGTCGAGATTGACAATGCCAATCTTGAATTCCTGGGCGACAGCGGACAGCCCCGCCAGGGACAGGGCCGCGCACAGGGCAATAGAGCTTAGGGCTTTGATCATCAGAAAGAGGTGCCGATCTGGAACTGGAAGCGTTGTATTCTATCTTCTGACTGACGACGCAGCGGATTTGCCAGAGCCAGTCGCAGCGGACCCATCGGCGAGATCCAGCTGATACCCACGCCGGTCGAGGCGCGCAGCTCCTGCGCACGGATGGGGTCGCCTGCGGCGAACACATTGCCGGCATCCACAAACCCAAACAAGCGCAAAGTACGGTCATTACCCGCGCCCGGGAAAGGCGCGCTGAGCTCTGCATTGAGGGTAATTTTCTTGGCCCCTCCTCGCGCCGCGCCGTTGTCGTAGCGGGGACCGAGAGAGCCCTGCTCAAAGCCGCGCACCGAACCTAGGCCGCCGGAGTAGAAGTTTTTCAGCACCGGATAGGGCTGACCCGACATGCCTTTGCCAAAGCCGAACTCACTGTTAAATCCGATGGTGTACTGCTTGTTGAGCGCAATGTAGTTTTGCAACTGATACACCGCACGGACATAGCGGACATCGCCGCCCGCACCCCAATCACCATTGACACGCTGATACCAGCCTTTGGTGGGCACCAGGGCACTGTCACGCTGGTCTCGTTGCCAGCCCAGTGTGAACGGCAGCGAATGCGAACGGCCGCCGTATTGCTCGGTATAAGCCAGCAGGCCCGGGTTGGAGCCCGGGGTCACCGACCAGGACTCGACGCCGGCGCCGAAAAACACGGTGTCAACTTCGGTGAAAGGCACGCCAAAACGGATGCTGGCGCCCTGGGTCTTGAGCAGGTAGTCGGTGGCCTCGCCCGTCAGCGGACGGCTGGTACGGCTGTAGACGTCAAAGGCGCGCGACACACCGTCAGCCGTGAAATAAGGATCGACCGTGGTGAGCACCACCTGGCGGTTCAGACGGCTGGTGTTGAGCTCAAGGCCCAGGTAATTGCCCGTGCCGAGCACGTTTTCCTGGCGGATGCCAGCGATGAGGGACAGCCGGTCTGCGGTGGAATAGCCGGCGCCGATATTGAGATTGCCGGTGGGCTTTTCAGCCACCGTGAAATTGAGGTCCACCTGATCGGGCGTGCCAGGCACGTCCTGGGTGTCCACATCGACCTGGGTAAAGTAGCCTAGGCGGTTGACCCGCTCGCGTGACAAGCGGATCTTGTCGCTGTCGTACCAGGACGACTCATACTGGCGAAATTCGCGCCGCACCACCTCGTCGCGGGTGCGGGTGTTGCCAGCCACGTTGATACGGCGCACATAGGCGCGCCGAGACGGCTCAGCCTGCAGGACAAAGGACACCCGGTTGTTGACGCGGTCAACTTCCGGCACCGCCTCCACCCTCGCAAACGCGTAGCCAAAGCTGCCGAAATACTCGGTGAAGGCCTTGGTGGTCTGGCTGACCTGATCGGCGTTGTAGGCCAGGCCCGGCTTGACGCTCACCAGGGTCTTGAACTCCTGCTCCCGGCCCAGGTAGTTGCCCTCCAGGCGCACCCCCGAGACCACAAAACGCTCACCTTCGGTGATGTTGATGGTCACCAGGATCTGCTGCTT
>CANHGF010000228.1 GCA_947460065.1 Comamonadaceae bacterium | reverse complement strand
TCGCTGCTGTCGGACAGGCAGGGCACGCCGTAGCTGCGCACCAGGTGTACCAGTTGTTTGGCCAGGCGGGCGCGCAGGGGCAGGGTGTTGAGGTCTTCGACCAGACCGTAGAGTTGGCGGATGCGGCGGGCATTGAGGCGCAGCATGGCCTGGTAGAACTCGACGTGCTGTGTCAGCACTTTCTGAAAGTCGGCGCGGGCCACACACAGCAAGGTGGTCTCGCCATGGGCGTAGACGTCGTGGGTGCGCGCATCGCCGTCGAAGATCGATACATCGCCAAACCAAATGCCCGGCTCGATGTAGGTCAGGATGATTTGCTTGCCCGTCACCGAGGTGGAGCTCACGCGCACCGCACCCTTGGCGCATGCCATCCATTCCTGGGGCGTGTCGCCGCGAGCGGCGATCAGGTCGCCGTCTCGGTAGCGTTTGACGTAAGCGCATCGAAGAATGTCGTGTCGCAGGGAGGGTGAAAGGGAAGAAAACCAGAGGCCGGCATTGATTGCCGACCTTTCTTCTATCGTAAGAATGGGATCGTCCATGGGCTGTCGTTTCGGTGACTGATCAAAGCGGTATGGGGTGCCTGCCTGACGCCCCGGCGACTCTATTGAAAGCGCGCAGGTCGTTTTTCGAGAAACGCGCTGATGCCCTCGCCGGCGTTGTCGTGAACCAGGTTGCGCATGAACAGCTCACGCTCCTGAATCAGGTAGGCGCTGAAATCCTGGTTTTCTGCTGTGCCGACCAGATCCTTGATGCCGGCCATAACATTACTGGCGCGGGTGTTGAGTTCGGTGGCCAAGGCCAACGCGCTGCCCAGCACCTGACCGGGGGGAACGAGTTGGTGGATCAGGCCGTGACGGGCCAGCAGGTCGGCGTTCAGCCGGGTGCCGCGCATGAGCGCGTCGGTGACCAGCGCCCGAGGCAGGGCGCGCGCCAGTTGCCAGGCACCACCACCGTCGGGTGAAAGCCCGACTTTGCTGTGCGCCATGAAGAAGTAGGCGTTGTCGGCGGCCACCATGTAGTCGCAGGCCAGCGCCAGTGAAAACGCGGCGCCGACGGCCCCGCCCTCGACCGCTGCAATGACTGGCTTGGGAAAGCTGCGTATGCCCTCGACCCAGCTGTTCAGGCTCTCCAGGGTTTGGCGCTGCAGGTCCAGCTGTCCCTGCCGCACGGCCTGCAGACGGCGCAGATTGCCGCCGGAGCTGAACAGGCTGCCTTCGCCAGTGATCACCACGCTGCGTACATCGGGGTTGGTCTCGGCCGCGTTAATGGCCTCCACGCCTGCTGCGTAGATGTCAGGGCCGAGGGCGTTGTGCTGCTCGGGGTTGCTGATGGTCAGGATCAGGGTGGCACCGTCGCTGGTGCTTTTGAGGGAGGCGGCCATGAATCAGTTTTCTTCCTGCATCAGAGACAGACCAATGGCGCCGCGCCGACGCAGCCAGGGGGAGGGGCGATAGCGCGGATCACCATAGACGGTCTGCATGTTGAACAGGACCTCCAGCACATTGGTCGGGCCCCAGCGGTTGCCCATGGCCAGGGGGCCCAGCGGGTAGCCCAGGCCCAGGGTGACGGCGGTTTCCAGATCGGCCGGGCTGCAGATGCCTTGCTGGCACATGTCGCTGGCGATGTTGACGATGGTGGCCACCACGCGCTGGCTGACGAAGCCGCCGCTGTCGCGGATCAGGCTGACCGGCTTGCCGTCGCGGGCGAACAGCGCATGGGCTGCGGCCTTCATGTCAGCGCGCGTGGCCGGGTTGCTGGCCAGCACCCGCCTGCGGGTGGCGGCGTCTTCGATCAGCATGTCAATACCGACCGTGCGGGCTGGATCGAGCCGCTCGACCACTGCGACGGTGGTGACATCAAAGCCCAGCGGCGCCACCAAACTCAAGGCCTGTGCCGATGGAGACTGTCCGGTCTCGATCTTGGCGCCCAGGTCCTTGAGCAGCTGCAGCAGTTCGGAGCGCCGTGCCGCACGGGTGGAAACCCAGACCGGCGGCATGTCGCTGACTTCGGGCGCGGGCGCTTCAGCGGGAACTTGTGCCTTGCCGTCAATGTAGTTGTAAAAGCCCTGACCGGTCTTGCGACCGAGCACGCCGCCGGCCAGCCGCTGCGCGGTGATGACGCTGGGGCGGTAGCGGGGCTCCTGGTAGTACTGGTTGTAGACCGACTCCATCACCGGGTGGGAGACGTCCAGGGCCGTCAGGTCCATGAGTTCGAAGGGCCCGAGCTTGAAGCCGACCTGGTCGCGCAGGATGCGGTCTATGGTGGCAAAGTCGGCCACGCCCTCGCTGACGATGCGCAGCGCTTCGGTGTTGTAGCCGCGGCCTGCATGGTTGACGATGAAGCCGGGGGTGTCGGCCGCCTGCACCGGCGTGTGCCCCATCTCGCGGGCATAGCGGGCCAGGGCTTGGGCCACGGCGGGGTCGGTCTTCAGGCCGGCGATGACCTCGACCACCTTCATCAGCGGGACTGGGTTGAAAAAATGGAAACCTGCCAACTGCTCCGGACGCTTGAGCCCCGCGGCAATCGCGGTGACCGACAGCGAGGAGGTGTTGGTGGCCAGCACCGCGCTGGGCGCAACGATGGCTTCGATTTGGGCGAACAGGCTGCGTTTGACGTCCAGGCGCTCGACGATGGCTTCGACCACCATCTGGCAGTCGGCCAAATCGTTCAGGGTGCAGGGCTGTATGCGGTCTTTGCAGGCTTGGGCTTGGGCTGCGTCGAGCTTGCCCTTGGCCGCCAGCTTGTCCCATTGGTCGGCCAGTGCCGCTTTGGCTTGGATGCTGGCTTCGGGTTGATTGTCGACAAGTCGGACCAGGCTACCGGCTTGAGCGGCGATCTGAGCGATGCCGCGTCCCATGGCGCCCGCACCGATCACCGCGATGGTGGGGAAGGTGGGATTCATCCCCCCATTATCCCCTAGGGGCAGGGGCTGGCCTTCAGCGCCGGACCTGCAGCGCGCCCGGGTTGACAATGTTGGTCGGTGTGCCTTTGATGAAATTGACCACGTTGTCAAAGGCCGAGCCGAAATAGAGCTCGTAGTTGTCCTGCTCCACATAGCCGATGTGCGGCGTGCAGATGCAGTTTTCCAGGCGCAGCAGGGCGTGGCCCTGCAAGATGGGTTCGGATTCGAAGACGTCGATGGCGGCCAAGCCGGGCCGGCCTCGGTTCAAGCCTGCGATCAGGGCGTCGGGTTCGATCAACTCGGCGCGCGAGGTGTTGACCAGCAAGGCGGTGGTCTTCATTAGCGACAGATCTTCGAGCGTGATGCAGTTGCGGGTGGCATCGGCTAAGCGCAAATGCACGCTCAGCACATCGCTGTTGGCAAACAGGTCAGCCCGGCTGGCGGCGACCTCATAGCCGTCGGCCTTGGCGCGGGTGCGCGCCTGCTCGCTGCCCCAGATCACGACCCGCATGCCGAAGGCTCGGCCATAGCCGGCAACGATTTGACCGATCTTGCCGTAGCTCCAGATACCCAGCGTCCGGCCCTTGAGGACGGTGCCCAGACCAAAGTTCGGCGGCATGGACCCGGCTTTGAGCCCAGACTGTTGCCACACGCCGTGCCTGAGATTGGACACATACTGCGGGATGCGGCGCATAGCCGCCATGATCAGGGCCCAGGTCAGTTCAGCGGTGGATGTGGGCGCACTCAGACCTTCGGAGACCGCGATGCCGCGTTCGGTACAGGCCGCGATATCAATGTGGCCGCTGGCTTTGCCGGTCTGCGAGATCAGTTTGAGTCGGGGCAGCTTTTCGACCAGTTGCCGTGTGATGGCGGTTCGCTCGCGAATGAGGACCAGCACCTCTGCGTCTTTGAGCCGTACCGACAACTGGCCTACGCCTCTGACCGTGTTGGTAAAGACCTTGGCCGGATAGGCGTCGAGTTTGGAGGCGCAGTTGAGCTTGCGCACAGCGTCTTGGTAATCGTCCAGGATCACAATGTTCATGATCCTTATTGTGCCTTCAAGCGCCCGGAGTTCGAAGGCCTGGCGCAAGGCGCCCCCGGTCCCCTGGGCGCCGTTTGAGCACCGCGATGCGGCGAGCAGGGGTTATGCGCGCCAGTTAGTGTTTTTTTTTATCGCGGCCTGTTGGCAGCAGCGCATCGATCAGCAGACCCATCAAGCCCCCCATGAGTGCGGCGCTGGCGGCGCGCAGCCACAGGCGCGGCGGGACGGGCGAGGCGGGCAATGCTGCCGCACCCACGCCAGGCCGATGGGGCGCCGGCGACTTGCTCTGTGCGGCGACTTTGTGGCGAGCCATGGCGCCGGCTTTACATCAACGGGGTGTTGCGTATCAGGCCAACCGCCAGCCCTTCGATGTCCAGGCTGTCACCCGGGCGGACGATGATGGGCTGGAATTCGGGGTTTTCGGGTAGCAGTTCGATGTGGTCGGCCTGGCGCCGGAACCGTTTGACCGTGACCTCGTCGCCCAGGCGCGCCACCACGATCTGGCCATTGCGGGCCTCGCGGGTCTGGGCCACCGCTAGCAAGTCGCCGTCGAGAATGCCGGCGTCGCGCATGCTCATACCGCGCACCCTGAGCAGGTAGTCAGGCTGGCGTTGAAACAGGCCGGCTTCGACATGGAAGGTCTGGTCGATGTGCTCCTGCGCCAAAATCGGGTGACCGGCAGCCACGCGGCCGATCAAGGGCAGGGCCAATTGGGCCAGCTGGGGCAGCGGCAGGGTGAGTTGGCCCAGGCGAGAGGCGTGCAGGGAGCGCAGGGCTTTACCGCGCAGCCGTATGCCTCGGGAGGTGCCGCTGACCAGTTCGATCACGCCTTTGCGAGCCAGGGCTTGCAGATGCTCCTCGGCCGCATTGGCGGACTTGAAGCCAAGTTCGCTGGCGATCTCGGCACGGGTGGGTGGTGCGCCAGTGCGGGCGATGGCGG
>CANHGF010000227.1 GCA_947460065.1 Comamonadaceae bacterium | reverse complement strand
GAGACCAACAAACCGCTGCCAGCCAAGGTCCAGCCCCAAAGTGTCTCACCCAAAAAAGGCCAGGCCAGCACCGCCGAAAACAGCGCATGGGTGGCGAAAAGAATGCCACAGCGCCGCGGCCCCAGCCGGTTCATGCAGGCGAACAAAGCGGTATCGCCCACAAAAATGCCGACCAAACCAGAGAGCACCAGCAGGCCAGCGGCGTGCAGGTCGAGGCCACGCCACTGCCCGCCCCAGGCTGCCACAGACCACAGGAGGCAAAGCGCAAAAAAAAGGCGCCAGCGGGTAAAGGCAAAGGCGCCCATACGGCTAGCGGCCTGGGCCGACAACACACTGCCTACAGCCCAGCACAGGGCCGCAAGAGCGGCGAGCAGTTCAGCGCGCATCCGCGCCTCAGCTGCCGGCCACCTTCATGCGGTCAATGAGTAACGAGCCTACCGTCTTGGCGCCGTAGTTGTAAGCATCAGCGCCTATGGCCGCGATACCCATGAACATGTCCTTCATGTTGCCGGCAATGGTGATCTCCTCGACCGGATAGGCAATGCGACCGCCCTCCACCCAAAAGCCGCTGGCCCCGCGCGAATAGTCGCCGGTCACAGGGTTGACGCCTTGACCCATCAGTTCAGTCACGAACAAACCGGTTCCAAGCTTGCGCAGCATGGCGTCCAGGTTGTCGCCCGGGCGAGTCAGCCGACTGCTCATCACCAAATTGTGCGAGCCCCCAGCATTGCCGGTGGTGCGCATGTCCAGCTTGCGAGCCGAGTAGGTACTCAGAAAATACCCCTGAACCACACCGGCGTCGACCACCTTGCGGGCTCGGGTGGTCACCCCTTCTTCGTCAAAGGGAGCGCTGCCCTTGCCCTTGCGCACATGCGGGTCCTCGCTGACGTCAATATGGGAAGGCAGCACCGCCTGACCCAGACTATCGAGCAAGAAGCTGCTCTTGCGGTAGAGCGAGCCGCCGCTGGTGGCCTGTACATAGGCGCCCAGCAGCCCAGCGGCCAGGGGCGACTCAAAGAGTACCGGGCATTCGGTGGTCGCAATCTTGCGGCCGTTGAGGCGCGCCAAAGCCCGCTCAGCCGCATAGCGTCCGACTACGCGGGCGCTGGCCAGTTCGCGCGCATCGCGCATTGAGCTGTACCAGGCGTCGCGCTGCATGCCATCGCCGACACCGGCAATCGGCGCCACCGACAGGCTGTGGCGCGAAGAGGCATAGCCGCCTCGGAAACCACGGCTATGGGCGCTGAAAAAATGGCTTTGCTGGGCCGACACGCCGGCGCCTTCGCTATTGGAGATCAGGCTGCTGGTGGCCAGTGCTGCCGCCTCGCATTCCAGGGCCAGCTCAGCCGCCTGCTCAGCGGTGATCGCCCAGGGATGGCAGAGATCGAGCTCAGGCGGATTTTTGGCAATGTCGTCCTGATCGGGCAGGCCAGCGGCCGGATCGCTGGCGGTAAAGCGAGCGATGTCGTAGGCGGCCTGCACGGTCGCCTCAATGGCCGCCGCCGAAAAATCGCTGGTTGAAGCATTACCTCTCTTTTGGCCCAGATAAACGGTAATGCCCAGGGACTTGTCGCGGTTGCGCTCCACATTCTCTAGCTCGCCCTTGCGAACGCTGACCGAAAGCCCACAGCCCTCTGAGGCTTCGGCAGCGGCGTCGCTGGCACCGAGCTTGCGCGCATGGCTCAGAGCGCTGTCGACCAATTGTTCGAAAAATTTGCGGCTGTAAGCAAAGCCGCTGTCGGCACGGGAGGTGTTTTTTTTCACGAAAGTAGAGTCCTTAGGAGGACAACTATGATACCTAGCCCCAACCGCCGAGCCGATTGACCGCTGCCATAGCCCCACCATGCCCCGCAAACTCCAAAAAGGCTACTTTGTCCGAGGCCAGTTCGTCGCTGAAGGCAGCGAGCTCGACCTCGAACTCAAGCGCGAACTCAAGGGTGGCGTTGAAGTCAGCAAAACCGACCTCAAACGCGAGAGCGCCGAACTTCAGGCCCTGGGCGAGCAATTGCTAGGACTGCGCGCTGCTTTGTTCGAACCCCTGGGCCTGTCCGACAAGCTGGTCGACGCCGTGGCCGAGGCCAGGCGCATCACCAATTTCGAGGGCAAGCGCCGTCAGATGCAGTTCATCGGCAAACTCATGCGCCAGCTCGACGAAGACAGTTTGCAGGCCGTGCGCGAGGCCTTGCAGGTGCAGCAGCACGGCAGCGCGCAAGAGGCTGCAGCCCTACACCAGGCTGAGGGCTGGCGCGACCGGCTGATTGCAGACGATACCGCCGTGGGTCAGTGGCTGAGCGTCCACCCCAGCACCGATTCTCAGCAGCTGCGCGCCCTGGTGCGCCAGGCCCGCAAGGACGCCCAACCCGAAAAGCCCGGCCTGGCCCCGCGCCACGGCCGGGCCTACCGAGAGATTTTTCAACTGGTCAAGGAACAGCTGATTCATGCCTGATTTCGATCCCGTGCGCATAGGCATCGTCTCGGTGAGCGACCGCGCCTCCAGTGGCGTCTACGAAGACAAAGGCCTGCCGGCCCTCAAGGGCTGGCTGGGCGCCGCCCTGCACAACCCCCTCATTTTTGAAGAACGCCTGATCCCTGACGAGAAGGACCGCATCAGCCAGACCCTGATCGAGCTGGTAGATGCCGGCTGCGCGCTGGTACTAACCACCGGCGGCACCGGCCCGGCGCCGCGCGACGTGACGCCAGAGGCTACCCTGGCCGTGGCACACAAGGAAATGCCGGGCTTTGGCGAGCAGATGCGGCAGATCAGCCTGAAGTTCGTCCCCACCGCCATCCTGTCGCGCCAAGTGGCGGTGATCCGCGGGACCAGCCTGATCATCAATCTGCCGGGGCAGCCCAAGTCCATCCAGGAAACGCTCGAGGGTCTGAAAGACGCCCAAGGCCAGACCCTGGTGCCCGGGATCTTTGCGGCCGTGCCCTACTGCATAGACCTGATCGGCGGGCCCTATCTGGAAACCCGCGACGAGGTCTGCAAGGCCTTTCGGCCCAAGAGCGCGGTGCGACCGCCACGCTGACCCAGAACGTTTGGCAGACGGGGCTCTGTACGAGGGCAGCCCACCACCCCCATCATCGAGACCGCAGTGACCCGGTGGGAGCGCCGGCCTCGGCGCGATCTGGGTCTCGAAGGCTGGTTGTTGCTCGATCGTCGGCCGCATCGCCGCGAGGGCGCGGCTCCCACACTATCTCTGGACTTTGAGTTGGAGATCGCTTTTTTAAAGCCGGCGCATCGCCCCTACTTGCCCACCATCTGACTGAGCTTGCCAGCCTGGAAGTTTTCCTGGCGGGCCGCATCGACGGGAACACAGTCGCGCTGCTGCTGGGAGAGCTTTTCGATGGCCTGCCACAGCAGGGCAATCTGATGCTCCTGCGACGAAGCGTTGTCGATCAGACCGCGCATGGCCTGCGACAGCGGATCGTCACTTTGCGTCACACCGTAGGCCGAAAATCCCATCTGGCTGGCCGCCTGCTCGCGCCGCACATCGGAGTCGGCCTGAATGATGCGCGCCGGATTACCGACGGCTGTGGCGCCGGCCGGCACCGGCTTGACCACCACCGCATTCGAGCCAATGCGAGCGCCCTCGCCCACTTCAAAGCCGCCTAGCACCTGAGCGCCGGCACCCACCACTACATTCCGCCCCAGCGTCGGATGGCGCTTGGCGCCCTTGTAAAGCGAGGTGCCGCCTAAGGTCACACCCTGGTAGATGGTGCAGCCGTCACCGATCTCGGCGGTCTCGCCCACCACGACACCCATGGCATGGTCAAAAAACACCCGCTCGCCGATGCGGGCGCCGGGGTGAATTTCGATGCCCGTGAAAAAACGCGACAGGTGCGAGACAAAACGCCCGAGCCACTTCAGCCCATGGATCCAGCACCAATGGGCCAGGCGGTGCAACATCACCGCATGCAGGCCCGGGTAGCAGGTCAGCACCTCAAAGGCCGAGCGCGCCGCCGGGTCGCGCTCGAGGATGCACTGAATATCTGATCGCAGACGGGTGAACATAGGTGCTCAGTCTAACGGCGAAGGCGCAGCACCCGGGCCCTTGGCTTTGCGCATGGCATTGGCAATGCCGCGCAAAATGTGAATTTCTTGCAAACTCAACTTTGCCCGGTTGAACATCTGGTTCAGGCGCGGCATCAGTTTTTTGGGCGCGGCCGGATCCAGAAAACCGATGTCCTTGAGCCCCTGCTCCCAATGCGCCAGCATGGCCTCAACCTGGGCGGCATCGGCCACATCGGCCACGTTGGTGGCCGACGCAACCGGGAACGCGCCCAGTTGCTGGCGCCATTCATAGGCGATCAGCTGAACAGCCGCCGCGATATTGAGCGACCCATAGCCCGGCGCCGTGGGGATGCTCAGGCAGACATGGCTGCGCCAAACGTCCTGATTGCTCATGCCAAAGCGCTCGGAGCCAAATAAAAACGCCACGCCCTTGGGCGCAGCCTCAGCGAATAGTTGTTCAAAATGCGTGCGCGGGCTCAGGGTCGGCGGGCCAAAATCGCGCGGCGTCATCGCAGTGGCGCAAACATGGTCTATGCCTTCGAGCGCCTCGGCCAAAGTAGCCACCACCCGGGCCCGCGCCAGCACATCGGCAGCGCCGCTGGCACGCTCGATCGCCTCAGGCCGCGTCAAAACATCGGTCCAGCGCGGCTGCACCAGAACCAGGTCCTCAAAACCCATCACCTTCATGGCGCGCGCCACCGCGCCCACATTGCCGGCATGGCTGGTCTGGATCAGGACAAAACGGGTCTTCATGGTCAAGGCAGATTGTCGCGCCTGTGCCCGCTGCGGCGTGAAGGGCCGCGCTGTACCCGTAAAATCGTGGCCTTGCTCTGCCACCGGTCCCCGGCTCTGGCAGCCCCAACGCTCCTTG
>CANHGF010000226.1 GCA_947460065.1 Comamonadaceae bacterium | reverse complement strand
GAGCATCACGGCATGCCGGGCATTGCCAGCGCGGCCACCGCGGTGCTGCTCTCGCACATCGGCAGCGGCACCAGCACCTTGCGCATTGGTGCCGGCGGCATCATGCTGCCCAACCACAGCCCGCTGGTGATTGCCGAGCAGTTCGGCACGCTCGAGTCGCTGTTTCCGGGGCGTATTGATCTGGGCCTGGGCCGCGCGCCGGGCTCGGACATGCAAACGGCCCGCGCTTTGCGGCGCAATCTGCAGTCGGACTCGGACGAGTTTCCACAGGATGTGCTCGAACTGATGGATTACCTGTCGGCCTCGCCGCGCCAGCCGGTGCGGGCGGTGCCCGGTACCGGGCTGGATATTCCGATTTGGATTCTGGGCTCCAGCCTCTACGGCGCGCAGCTGGCGGCCATGCTGGGCCTGCCCTTTGCCTTTGCCTCGCATTTCGCGCCGGCGCAGATGATGGACGCGGTCGCGATCTACCGCGAGCGCTTCCAGCCCTCGGCCCGTCTGGCGTAGCCGCATGTGATGCTGGGCTTCAATGTATTTGCCGCCGATACCGACGAGCAGGCGCAGGTGGTGGCCACCTCGGCGCAGCAGGCCTTCATCAATATGCGCAGCGGCCGGCCCGGCAAGCTGCCGCCGCCGCGGCCCGGCTACTGGCAGCAGTTGGGCGCGCCTGAGCAGTCTTTGCTGCGCAACTTGCTCTCTTGCGCGGCCATAGGCTCGCCTGAGACGGTGCGCGAACAGATGCGTGCCTTTGTGGAACACACCGGCGCTGACGAGTTGATGGTGGCGGGCCAGATTTTTGACCACTCAGCGCGGTTGCGCTCCTATGAAATCGCCATGCAGGCGGCCCAGGAATTGAATCTGGAAACAGCGGCGACCGCAGCAACGCCCGCTTAAGCGGCGGCCCGCTCCAGCCGGTCGCGCACGCCATCCCAGTCGGCGCCTGCGGGCGGCGCCTCCACCCAGATGCGGGTCACGCCCAGTGCGTCGAGTTCGCGCAGCACTGCAAAGAGCTGGTGGGCGGCGCTGGCGGCATCCAATGGCTGCTGGCGCCAGATCGGCGAGCCATGTGGGCTCTGTGGGCTGGGTTGCTGCCGACTCCACAGGCCTAGGCCTACGCCTATGCCCTCGCCCGCCACAGCATTCTTGAGCCGCTCCTGAATTTGCCCGGCATCGAGCAGCTCCAGCTTGGCCTGGGGCGCGTAGTGCGAAGCGAGCGTTCCGGAGGCGCGTGGCGCGGCCTGCGCCAGCGCAGCGGCCGGCACCAGGGCTTGGCCGCAGGCAGCTTCGATCTGTGCCGGCGTGACGCAGCCGGGCCGCAGCAGTACCGGCACGCCGCGGCTGCAGTCGACGATGGTCGATTCAATCCCCACATCGCAAGCGCCGCCGTCGAGCACCAGCAGTGCATCGCCAAATTCGGCCTGCACATGCGCGGCGGTGGTCGGGCCGACCCGACCGAAGCGGTTGGCGCTCGGCGCGGCCAGGCCGGTGCCCAGCTCGCGCAGCAGGGCATGCGCCACCGGGTGCGAGGGGCAGCGCAGGCCGATGGTGTTTTGCCCACCGGCGGCGGCCGCCGCCACGCCTGCGCGGCGCGGTAGGATCAGGGTGAGCGGTCCGGGCCAGAAGGCATCGATCAGGCGCTGGGCAAAGGCGGGCACCTCGGCGGCATAGTCGGCCACTTGCGCGCTACCGGCCACATGCACGATCAGCGGATGGTTCTTGGGCCTGCCCTTGGCCGTAAAAATGCGCGCCACCGCCGCATCGCTCAGCGCATCGGCGGCCAGGCCATAAACGGTTTCGGTGGGAATGGCCACCAACTCGCCGGCCCGCAGGCGCTCTATGGCCTGGGCCAGAGCAGCCGGGTCGCTGCCGGGCAGGATCACGACAGACCCGGCAGACCCAGCAGGTCTGCGCAGCGCCGCGCGCTGGCCTGTACCGCAGCCAGCTCTGGGCCGGTGACCGTGAGGTGACCCATCTTGCGCCCTCGCCGTGCCTCGGTCTTGCCGTACAGGTGCAGGTGTGTGCCTGGTATCGCCAGCAGCTGGGCCCAATCGGGGCTGCGTTCGCGCCCCTGCGCGTCGAACCAGATGTCGCCCAGCAGATTGAGCATCAGGGCCGGGCTGTGCTGGCGTGGTGTGGGCAGCGGCAGGCCGGCCATGGCATGCACCTGCAGGTCGAATTGCGAATGGTCGAAGGCATCAATGGTGTGGTGGCCGCTGTTGTGCGGGCGCGGCGCCATTTCATTGACCACCAGCCCCAGCCCCTGGCGGCCCTGCACCACAAAAAACTCCACGCACAGCAGGCCGACATAGCCGATCTGCTCGGCAATGGCTCGCGTGGCCTGCTCGGCGCGCTCGGCCAGTTCGGCCGGCAAGCAAGCCGCATAGGCATGGGTGACGGCCAGAATGCCGTCCACATGCACATTACGCTGCGGCGGGTAGCTCACCACCTGTCCGTTGTAGCTTCTGGCCACCAGCACCGAGCATTCGGCCACCAGCGGCAGCATTTTTTCAAGCACGCAGGGCACCTGCCGGACCGCCTCCCAGGCGGCGGCCAGCTCGCTGCGGGTCTTGACCCTGACCTGCCCTTTGCCGTCGTAGCCCAAGCGCGCGGTCTTGAGGATGCCGGGCAGCAGTTCATCGGCCACCGCCAACAGCTCGGCCTGGTTGCGGATCACCGCATGCGGGGCGCAGTCCACCCCCGAGCGGTCTGCGCAGGCGTGAAAGTGGGCTTTTTCTTCGATGCGGTCCTGGGCGATGGCCACGCAGGCCGCGCCCGGGGCCACCGGGCGAGAAAGTGCCAGTTGGGCCAGCGCCGGTGCGGGCACGTTTTCGAACTCGGTGGTGATGGCTGCGCTCAGCTCGGCCAGCCGCGCCAGGCCCTGCGGGTCGGTGTAGTCGGTCTGCACATGGTGGTGGCTGACGCTGCCTGCCGGGCTGTGCGGATCGGGGTCGAGCACTGCGGTGAAATAGCCCAGCCTCTGGGCGGCATGCACGAACATGCGGCCGAGCTGGCCGCCGCCTATCACGCCCAGGGTGGCGCCGGGGAGTATGGGCTTCATGCGGGCGGCAGGGTCATGGCCTGGGCGGCGCGCGTCTGCTCGCTGCGAAAGGCCTGCAGCTGCTGGGCCAGCCGCTCGTCGTGCAAGGCCAGCATGGCCACCGCAAACAGGGCGGCATTGGCCGCGCCAGCGTTGCCGATGGCAAAGGTCGCCACCGGTATGCCCTTGGGCATCTGCACAATGCTGTGCAGCGAATCGACGCCTTGCAAGTGCCGGCTGGCCACCGGCACACCGAGCACCGGCACGGTGGTCTTGGCCGCCAGCATGCCCGGCAGATGGGCTGCGCCGCCGGCGCCGGCAATGATGGCCTGCAACCCACGGCCTTGGGCTGATTCGGCATAGGCAAACAGTTCGTCGGGCATGCGATGGGCCGACACCACCCGGGCCTCATGGGCCACGCCCATTTGCTGGAGGATTTGCACCGCGTGCTGCATGGTGTCCCAGTCGCTGCTGGAACCCATGACCACGCCGACCTGGGGATGTGTGGCTTGTGTCATCGGGGGCGGGCCGGGGGCCGTTGGAAGTCGCAGGCTGCTGCGCAGGCTCGTAAAGGTACGATTTTATGCCCTGCTCTTGTCAGCGGCAGGCAGCGCGGTACAGGGGTGATGCGGCCTGCGCGCGGGCGCGGCCGTGGCCAGCAGGTACCATTCGCACATGATTGACGTGACCATGGCGAATTTTGAACAGGAAGTCATCGCCGCTTCCATGAGCGTGCCGGTGCTGGTCGATTTCTGGGCCCCCTGGTGCGCCCCCTGCAAGTCGCTCGGCCCGGTGCTGGAAAAGCTGGAGCTTGACTATGGCGGTCGCTTCAAGCTGGTCAAGATCAACTCGGACGACGAGCAGCAGCTGGCCGGCGCCTTTGGCATCCGCAGCATCCCGACCTGCGTGTTGCTGGTGGGTGGGCGGCCGGCCGACGGCTTTGCCGGCGCCCTGCCCGAGGGCAAGGTGCGCGAGTTTCTCGACAAGCACCTGCCCAGCGACGAGGAGCTGCTGGCCCAGGCCGGCGCCCAAGAGGCGCAGGAGCTGATGGACGACGGTGATCTGCAAAGCGCCATCGACAAGCTGGCCCAGGCCTTGGAGGCCGACCCGGGCAATGAAGACGCTCGCTTTGATCTCGTCAAGCTGCTCATTGGCACTGGCCAGTTGCCCGAGGCCGAGCAGGCCCTGGCGCCGGCGCTCGGCGGTATTTCGGTGCCGCTGCGCTTTGAGGCGCTCGGGCAGTGGCTGGCCGCGCTGGAATTCGTCACCACCGACCCCAAGGGCGGCTGGACCCTGGAGCAGTTTGATGCGGCGATTGCGCAAAACAAGCGCGACTTCGACACCCGCCTGGCCAAGGCCCGGGTGCTGATGGCTGCCGGTCAGTGGACCGAGGCCATGGACGAGTTGCTCGAAATCATCATGCGCGACAAGAAGTGGGCCGACGAGTTGCCCCGCAAGACCTTTGTCGCCATTCTTGAGCTGCTCTCGCCACCCAAGCCCAAGGCCAGCGGCGCAGTGCCGGGCAAGACGGCCGCCGGCATTGAAATCGTCGGCGCCAAGGCGGTGCAGGAAGACCCGCAGGCGGCGTTGGTCTCGAGCTATCGTCGCAAGCTCAGCATGATGCTCAACTGACAGCAAGGGGTTCGTGCGGGCCCGGCGGACTGCGCGGGCGGGTTCAGGGCCTGGATATAAAAGGACAACGGCCAATGGCAACTCTTCAAAGACGGCGTTTGGTTCTAGGAGCGGCTTCTGCGCTGGCCGCAGTGCAGGGCTCAGTCTGGGCCCAGGCCTATCCGGCCAAGCCGCTGCGCCTGGTGGTGCCGCAGGCGGCCGGCGGTGGCTCGGACACCATTGCCCGCTAT
>CANHGF010000225.1 GCA_947460065.1 Comamonadaceae bacterium | reverse complement strand
GTATGGCCAACCTCCTGCACCACCCTGTATTCCTCGTCGAGCTTGCCCAAGGCCTGCAGGATGGCGCTGCGCAGCAGCGGGATCTGGCTTTGGTCGAACATCACCAGGCCAGCGCGCGCCACCTCGCGCAGGGACACGCGGCCGTCATCGTCCACAGCCATGCCTTCGGGCACGGCGGCCACCACGCGAAACTGGGCCAGTTGCTGCTGGCGCATGCGCGCCGAGATGGTCAGCGGGCTGTAGAGAATGCCCAGGTCGATGTCGCCCCGGTCCAAGGCCTGAACCTGCTGTAAATTGGGCATCTCGCGCAGCACCACCCGCACGTCAGGCGCCTCCTTGCGAAACAGGCGCAAGGCACGCGGCAGCACTTGGTAGACCGCCGACACCGTGAACCCCACGGTCAGCGTGCCAGCCAGGCCTTGGGCAACCTGCTGCGCCCGTTGGGCTGCCAGGTCGATGCGCAAGATGGCCTCACGCAATTCCTCCAAAATGGCCGCCCCCGCCGGGTTAAGCGCGATGCCGCGGCGCGAGCGGTCAAAGAGCTTGACGCCCAGCTTGTCCTCCATGCGGCGCAGCGATTGGCTCAGCGCCGGCTGGGCTATGCCCAGCATTTCGGCCGCGCGCGTCATGTTGCCCACGTCGGCAGCGGCAATGAAGTGGCGCACATGCTGTATTTCCATAAGCAATACCTATGAATATTGAACGCGGCAATGCTATTGCATCTGACCTCGGGTTGCTACATTGTTTTCCCGGTGGGCATGCCCACCCGAGTCAGCCGGCGCAGACCGGCCAGCAATGCGTGGCCTCGACAACCAGACAGGAGACATACCATGAAGCACCTGCCCAGCAGAGCGCGCCGCACCCTGTGCGGTCTTCTTGCCATGGTCGCCCTCGGCGCCCAGGCAGCCTACCCCGACAAGCCGATCCGCATGGTCGTGCCCTACCCGGCCGGCGGCTCGACCGACGTGATCGCGCGCGCGCTGGCCGCCGCCATGAGCGACAAGCTCAAGCAGTCGGTGGTGGTCGATAACCGTGGCGGCGCCAGCGGCATGATCGGCTCAGAGTTCGTCGCCGGACAAGCGCCCGACGGCTACACCGTGGTCTTCACCGCCGCCGACACGCACTCGATCAACCCGCACGTCTACGCCAAGATGCGCTACGACGCCAAGCGCGACTTCACGCCGGTGGGCATCGTCGGCTATCTGACCATGGCGCTGATCGTCAACCCCAATCAGCCGGCGCAACTGGCGCAGTACGTGCAAGCGGCCAAGGCCAAGCCGCGCAGCCTCAACTATGCCTCCTGGGGCCTGGGAAGCTCCTCCCAGGTGGCCATGGAAATGTTCAATGGCGCCGCCGGCATCGAAACCACACACGTGCCCTTCCAAGGCGCGGCGCCGGCCATCACGGCCCTTATGGGCAGCCAGGTCGACGCCATGATGGTGCCGCTGACCCTGGCCGAGCCCAACCACCGCGCCGGCAAGGTGCGACTGCTCGGCGTAGGCGCGCCGCAGCGGGTGGCATGGGCCAGTGACCTGCCCACCCTGGCCGAGCAAGGCGTACCGCTGGACGGGCGCCTGTGGCTGGGCGTGCTGGCACCGGCCCGCATGCCGGCAGATCTGGTGGCAGCGTTCAACAAGGCCATGAACGAATCCCTCACCGACCCCCGGGTGCAGGAAACGATGCGCAAGAACGGGCTGGACGTAGTGACTGGGTCGCCGCAGGACTTTGCCCGCACCCTGGATGTCGAGTTCGAGCGCTGGGGCAAGACCATCCGCGACTCCAAAATTCGCATCGACTGAACGGCCTTTTCCTCCAACCCAAGGGCGGCGCACGCCGCCCTGCCCACATTGCCCCTCATGAAAATCTGGCACCAAAGCTTCACCGAACTCGACGTTCTGCCGGCCTACCGGCAGGCCATCGAACAGCACATCCAAAAAGTCGTCCAACCCGGCACCGAGGTGGTGATGCACGGCGTACGGCCGGGCACCTACCCGACCAACTACCCAGGCACAGACATCGGCTACTCCTCGCTGTTTGCGCTGCACGCGACGCAATGGATCACCCAGGGCCTCAAAGCCCAGGACGAGGGCTTTGACGCCTATGCCATGTGTACCCTGCCCAATCCCTACATCCGCGAGATCCGCAGCCTGCTGGACATTCCGGTGGTGGGGTACGGCGAGGCCTCCTTCCACATGGCCTGCCAGCTCGGCCACCGCTTTGGCCTGCTGATCTTCATAGACCGCATGGTGCCGCTGTACCAGGAGCAGATCGGGCTGTATGGCCTGAGCTCGCGCTGCACCGGGGTGCAGCCGGTGGGTTTTACCTTCCATGATGTGGCCAAGGCCTGGGACGATCCATCGGCGCTGATCGAGCGCTTCAAGACTTCAGCGCGCGCCCTGCTGGCCCAGGGCGCCGATGTGATCGTGCCCGGCGAGATGCCGCTCAACATCCTGCTGGCCACCCATGGCGTCACCGAGGTCGACGGCGCGCCGATCATGGACGGCATCGCGGTGACGCTCAAGATGACCGAGATGCAGATCGCGCTGCGTCGCAGCACCGGCCTGGGCCAGAGCCGGCGCGGCTGGATGAACGAACAGCCAGCGCGCGAACGCGTGGACCAGGTGCTGTCTTTTTACGGCCTGAACCGCTGAGCTTTTGACTGGAGTCCCCCTATGAGCCTGCCCAAGCGCATCACCCTGCATGAACTCGGCCCCCGCGAGGGCATGCAGATCGAAAAAAACCCGGTGGCCACCTCCGAAAAGATCCGGCTGGTCGACATGCTGTCTGAATGCCACTTCCCCGAAATTGAGGTGACCTCCTTCGTCAGCCCCAAGTGGGTACCGCAAATGGCCGACGCCGAGGAGGTGGTGGCTGGCTTCAAGCGCCACCCCGGCACCGAGTACACCTGCGTCTACCTCAACACCCAGGGGCTGCAGCGCGCGGTCATGACCGGCAAGCTCGACGTGCATGGCAGCCTGAGCATCACCGCCAGCGAGGCGTTTTCGCGCAAGAACACCAACCGCAGCATCGAGGAGACGCTGCTGGAGACCGAAAAGCGCATCGAAGGCTTCCAGCGCTTCAATGTGAAAGCCAAGGAGGTCAGTGTGATGGCCGCCTTTGGTTGCAACTACCAGGGCGACATAGACCCCGACCACGTGGTGGGACTGGTGCAGCGCCTGATCCAGATGGCCGCCGACCACGGCCTGGCCATCGAGCTGATCCAACTGGCCGACACCATGGGCTGGGCCAATCCGCTGGCGATCCGGCGCATGGTGGGCAAGATCCGCGACAAGTGGCCCGATCACCGCCTCAACCTGCACCTGCACGATACCCGGGGCCTGGGCCTGGCCAATGCACTGGCCGCCATGGAAATGGGCGTGGACGACTTTGACTCGGCCGTCGCCGGCCTGGGCGGCTGCCCCTATGCCGGCTTCAAGGATGCGCCCGGCAACATCGCCACCGAAGACCTGGTGCACCTGTGTCAGGAGATCGGCGTGGAGACCGGCGTGGACTTGGAGAGGCTGCTGGAGGTGGCGCGCGAGGCCGAGCAGATCGTCGGCCACCCGCTGCCAGGCAAGGTCATGCGCGGCGGCCACCTGGACAGCTACCGGCGCGCCGCTGCCGCCGCACAGGCCTGAACGCGATGGTCAGCCAAGCCGACTTCGACCGCTACGTGGGCATGCAAGGGCCCGTCAAGCCCGCGCATGCACCGCTGGAAGCTGACACCTTGCGCCGCTTCGTGCAGGCCACCATGGACGCAGATCCGCTGCACTTTGACGCCAGCTACGCCGCAGATACACGCTACGGCCAGGTGGTCGCGCCCGCGCTCTACCCGGTGCATGCCTTTCGGCCGCCGGCCGGCAGCCCCGACAACCTGGTTTCGGTGCAGCAAGACCCCAACGCCGACGGCACCTACGGCAACGACGGCGTGTACTTCGGGCTCGAACCGATCGAGTCGCCCTTCAAGCGCCTGCTCAACGGCGGCAACGAGATTGAATTCTTTCGCTGCCTAGCGGTGGGCGAGCTGTGCACCGCGCAGGCGCGCTATGCCAATGTGTTGCTCAAAGAGGGCAAGAGCGGCCAAATGCTGCTGGTCGATATCGAAACCGAGTTCCGCACCGAGGCCGGCGAGCTGCTGCTGATCAACCGCCAAACCCTGATCTGGAGATGAAGGCATGAGCGCCTCACCCCTTGCATTTGAATCGCTCGCGCCCGGCCAGGTGCTCGGCACCCTGGACAAGGGCGTGATCAGCACGGCCCACATCATGCGTTGGTCGGCGGCGGTGGAGAACTTTCATCGCATCCACTACGACCTGGCCTTTGCCACCGGCCATGACAAGCTGCCCGGCCTGTTGATCAACGGCTCCTGGAAGCAGCATGTGCTGGTGCAGCTGGCCAAGGACAGCGTGGGCCCAGCTGGCTGGCTCTGGCGCCTGAAGTTTCGCTACAAGAAGATGGACCTGGCCGGGGACGCGCTGCACGCCGTCGCACGCGTGGTGGACAAGCGCGCCATGGATGGGCTGGGCTTTGTTACCCTGGCCATCGAGCTGCTCAATCAGGCAGGTGAAGTGTCTACCGCCGGCCATGCCATCTGCGTCATGCCCTCCCGTCCGGGCGCCAGCGTCCCCTACCCCTTCGAGCCCCAGCCCGCCCACCGCGAGATCTCCTTCCCCCATGACGATTGACGCGGCGGCTGCACTGCGCCTGGTCGACCTGCTCTGGCACGACGCCCGGCTCTACCCCGAGCGGGTGGCCTTGCGGATCGACGGCACCGAACGCACGTTCGCGCAGCTGGCAGCGCGCGTGCAGGCGCTCGCGGCGCACTGGTCGGCCAGCGTGCAGCCGGGACAGCGCATCGGCCTGTGGTTCCACAACTGCCATGCCTGGGTCGAGAGTTTTTT